>NZ_JACJPW010000037.1 GCF_014696265.1 Aerosakkonema funiforme FACHB-1375
ATTGAGAATCAGAAGTGGAAACCAGGGACTTGACGGCGATTAAAATCGCCAGGTGCGTTTCATCCCCATGTCTAAAGCCAGGGGCTTTCACGCACGGTTTTCGGTAATGCTGGGAGCAAAGCAGTTAGATACTATCATTATTATCGCCATTACCACCGTGGCAGTAGGCGGTGTAAAACTCGGTTACGCATTCATGGCAGATAGAGCCAGATTACTCATTAGTTCCCAAATAAAAAAAGGAACGAACATTGCCGCTGGCTTTGTAATGATTGCTGTGGGAGTGCTTTTAATAACAAAATCTTAATCGTCGTTGTCAAAAATCATCACTAAAAACTGATGACTCCGAAAAAAGCGGCAGTCTAACGATGAAGGTTGCACCTTGCCCAATGCCAGCACTTTTGGCGTTAATCGTGCCTTTGTGAAGTTCGACTAGGTGTTGGACGATCGCTAATCCCAATCCCAACCCCTTCGCTGCATTTGAATCTTTGGCTTGACGGAAGCGATCGAACACAAATGGCAGAAACTCAGCAGAGATGCCAATGCCACTATCTATAACACGAATTTCAGCATAATCTTCATTAGCTATTTGTCTTTGGCGATCGGTGAGTAATGAAACCTCTACTTGCCCACCTTCTGGGGTAAATTTAATGGCATTGGTGAGCAGATTGCAGATAACCTGTTGAAGCCGATCGGGATCGCCCATGACCGTAACAGAATCGCTTTGTGCAATAGTTTCTCGCCAAACCAGATCGATCGCTTTAGCTTGTGCGGTTTGAGCCACAGTTGCGATCGCCGTTTCAATTACCGATTTTAGTTCGACAGGCTCAAGATTCAAACGCAGTTTGCCTGCGGTAATGCGGGATATATCCAGCAAATCTTGCACCAATTTGGCTTGCAGCGTAGCATTGCGCTCGATCGTATCCAACGCTTTGGCCAACATAGATGGACTCGGTGGACTCGCACGCAGCAGGCGCGTCCAACCGAGAATAGACACTAGGGGAGTATTCAATTCGTGAGAAACGATTGACAGCAGTTCATCTCTTCTGTGGATGTCAGTTCTTGCTCGATGGAGTGCTTCCCCGCGCAGTTGTGCCATCTGGAGATGGGTGCTGACACGGGACACCAATTCCTGAGCCGAAAAGGGTTTGATCAGGTAGTCATCTGCGCCTGCTTCGAGTCCTTCCACCACCGCTTCAACTCCTGCACGGGCAGAGAGTAAGATGATGGGAACCTCTCTGGTGCGCGGGTCAGCCCGTAAAGTTTTGAGCAACTCAAAGCCGTCTAATCCTGGCATCATTACATCAGTCAGTATCAAATCGGGTACTCGATTTTGAACCGCCGCCAGCGCCCCTGTTCCATCTGCAACCGCTTCGACTTTCAGATGTTCGCTTAGTATTCGCGTCAGATAAGCTCGCATATCGCTATTGTCATCGACAAGGAGGATGTGAGAGTTTTGAGTTTTGAGTTTTGAGTTTTGAGTTGAAGAGTTTTCTTCTAACTGAGAACTTAAAACTGAGAACTCAACACTCCCGCCTTCGACGGGGAGCCAACGCTTTGCCTCTTGAACATAAGGGGCTTTACCTATTGCTGTTGATGCCAGACTGCGTGTTGCCGCGATCCGATCGCCTACGATGAGTAGTAGGCGATCGCTCGGTAAATGTTCTGTGCCAAAAGGAATGGCGATCGTAAAACAGCTTCCCTGCCCTACAGTGCTGCTGACATCAATAGTTCCACCATGCAGTCGAATCAGTTCGTGTACCAGAGCTAAACCGATTCCCGATCCTTCTAATGTTCGTGCCGTAGCGCCTCGGACTTGATAGAATCGCTCAAATAGATGGGGCAAATCTTCCGGTGCAATGCCTGTGCCTGTATCTCGAATCTGGAGAATGACTCGATCGCCATTAGCAGGATGCAGCCTAACTATAATTTCCCCTGCAAAGGTGAACTTAAAAGCATTAGAAAGCAGATTGAGGACAATTTTTTCCCACATTTCACGATCTACATAAACTGGCTCTGGTAGCGGTGGACAATCGACAATCAGCCGCAGTCCTGCTCGTTCTATTGCCGAACGGAATACGCTTGCTAACTCAGTCGTAAACATTGCCAGGTCAGTAGGTTCGTAGATGGCTTCCATACGTCCGGCTTCAATGCGGGAGAAGTCAAGTAAGGTATTGACCAGTTTCAGGAGGCGCAAGCCGTTGCGGTGGGCGAGTTCCAGACGTTCTCGTTGAGGGGATGCAAGGGGATAGGCGCGATCGCTCAAGGCATCTTGCAGAGGAGCCAGCAATAACGTTAGTGGTGTGCGGAATTCATGGCTGACGTGAGTAAAGAAGAGAGTTTTGGCGCGATCGAGTTCTGCCAGAGATTCTGCTCGTTGGCTTTCTTGTTCGCGGGCAGCCTGTTCTCGGATGAGTTGGATGCGGTCAGCTTCAGCTTGTTTGCGCTCGTTGATGTTACGGAAGACCATCGTCACTCGTCGATCCTGCGGATTGCCGTAGGGAAACACATCGACTTCAAACCAGATATTGAGATACTCCTGAAGCATCTCAATGTGAACCCGGTCGTTTGTGACAAGTGCCTGGTGGTAATGCTCAAACCAAGCTGGCTCAATCGATGGGATGAGTTCCTTCAGGGTTTTGCCCTGGGCCTGGGTCAATCCGGTGTGGACCTCAAACGAGGGACTGACTTCCAGGAAGCGACAATCGACGGGTTTATCGTCAGGGTCATACAGCACTTCGATCAGCGCGAAGGCATCCTTAATCGACTCAAACAGCGATCGATATTTTGCTTCTGATTCGCGCAGGGCTTCTTCAGATTTTTTACGATCGGTAATGTCGTAAGAGACCGCAAGCGCAGCATCGATCTGTCCATTTTCAGCCCGAAGCGACGTTCCCCGTGTGATGTAAGTGCGATCGTGGGCATTGTGTTCAACCTGGAACGGCTCACCCGCCAATGCCTGACGGTACATCGGCTCGTAATTTGCGGCTAATTCGGGTGGCAGTAGCTCAAAAATAGTGCGTCCAACGAAATCTTCCGGTTTGAATCCAGCGATCGCCAATGCTTCTCCTTTCGCCAGCAAATAGCGCAGATCGCGATCGACAACAAACAGCGCCCCACCTGGCAGATTCTCGATCGTTGCCCACAGGCGCTGTTCTAATTCGTGCAAGGCAGCTTCTGTCTGCTCGTGTTTGGCTTCGCGGCGTTTGAGATCGGTGACATCCTGCACGATGCCGAACATTTTGATGGGTTGACCTGCGGCATCAAATTCGATATCCGTACTGAGGTAAACAGTTCGCTCAATGCCATCGGGACGAATAATGCGATACTCCACTTCTAGAGGCGATTTCCGGGCGATCGCGTCCTCTGTAGCTGCCCACAAGCCAGACAGATCCTCTGGATGAACGAGATGAAGCGCCGCTTCATAGCTCAACTCAAACTCACAGTCACCCACAAAGATGCGACGAGCTTGGGGCGACCAAAACATTTCCTTTGTCACCACATCATAAGTCCAGTGCCCCATGCCACCCACACGCTCGGCACGCTCTAGCATTGCTGTCTTTTCCTGTAAGCGTCTTTCGCTTTCCTGCAATGCCTCAATTGCCGTGCGCCGATCGCGATCGTCTTCTGGTTGCATAAAACTTACCTCCCCTATGTTGGGGTATCTAGATTAGGTTCATCATTCAGAGGCAACCTGACGGTAAACTTCGCCCCTCGTGCTTCCCCCTCACTTGCTGCGTCGATCGTACCTCCGTGCAATTCGACCAGAAGACGAGCGATCGCTAACCCAATACCCACACCTCCCGGCGAATGACGGCTGGGTACTTCTGCTTGAGTGAAGCGATCGAAAACGAATGGCAGAAAATCAGGACGGATGCCAATGCCAGTATCAGTCACGACGATCTGAATGTAATTTGTCATTCGGTCTTCTGCTATTAAGGGCAAATCGACATTGATTGATGACAACTCAATTTTAACTTCTCCCCCTTGGGGAGTAAATTTGATAGCATTTTCCAGCAAATAGCTAATAATTTGTCGAAGGCGATTGCCGTCTGCTAAAATATTACCGACTGCCAAATTCGATGTTATTTCAATTAATAAAATGCTCTTTGTATCAGCAACTTCCCGAAATGTTTTAACAACATTTTGTACCAGAACAACCAAATCGACGAATTGATGCTTCAAGCATAATTTTCCAGCGAGAATGCTGGAAGTATCCAACAAATCTTTCACCAATTTTGCTTCAATCGTGGCATTGCGCTCGATCGTTGCTAGCGCACGAGCCGTCTTAGCTCGATCGAATGATTGTGTTTGCAATAAGCGTACCCAAACGAGAATTGCCGCCAGAGGAGCTTGCAGTTCATGGGTCACGGTCAAGAGAAACTCATTTTTGAAGCGGTTAGCGGATTGAAGAAGGCGCAGGCGTGACATTTGCAGTTGTGTATTTACACGCGCCATCAGTTCGCGAGCTGAAAAAGGTTTGATTAGGTAATCATCTGCTCCCGCTTCCAATCCTTCAATCGTTGCTTCTTCTCCCGCTCGTGCTGACAGTAAAATAATGGGAATACTTTTGGTTTGCGGATCGTCCCGCAGTGCTTGGAGCAATTGAAACCCATCCATTTCTGGCATCATTACATCGCTCAACACCAAATCGGGTGGATCGTTATGAATCTTTGCTAAAGCGATCGCTCCATTTGCTGCGATTTCAACTTGCCAGCAATCGGATAACAAGCGCTTCAAATAGTCACGCATATCCGCATTGTCATCTACGATTAGAATGCGAACAGAGGATGAATGCAGATGAGTGTCGAAGGTGCGATCGCTCTCAATACGCGAGAAGTCCAGCAAGGTGTTAACCAACTTCAACAAACGCAATCCATTGCTTTGTATGACTTCAATGCGTTTCTGTTGAGCGAGTGAAAGGGGATTGTCCCGATCGGCTAAAGCATCTTCCGCCAGCCCTAACATCAGAGTGAGGGGCGTGCGAAATTCGTGGCTGATGTTGTTGAAAAAAGTGGTTTTGGCTCGGTCTAATTCTGCCAATGCTTCGGCGCGTTTGCGTTCTTCTTCGTAAGCTAGAGTATTGGCGATCGCAGTGGTTACTTGTCCGCCAACTAGGTCAAAAAAGCCTCGGTAATCATCATCGAGGGGTCTATACGGGCTAATTCCAGCAATCAGAATCCCTAAAGTTTCCTGTCCGGGTCGAGTTAGGGGCAGGACGATCGCGCTGTTGGGAGATTCATCCCATGCGCCACCGGGAAGTCGTCCAAAGCGATCGATTAAACCATTGAGGACTCTGTTTTCTCCAGTGGCTAAAACCGAGTTGAATAACCAGCAATCTGATGCTTTATCTGCAAGCTCGATCGCTCTGGGGCTAATAGGAGTGCCGATCTCTAAATTGGTTGTGCTGACGAGATTCGCTTGTTTGCGATCGCTGTCGAGCAAATAAATCAGCGCAAAGGGAATGTCCTTGAGGTTATTGGCTAACACATCAGCGGAAATCTGGCAGGCTTCTTCTACCGTCTTAGCGTGTGCCGTCTGGGCACCTAATTCCCGTAGCGTTCGCATCAACGCCCCCATCTCGCCACCCCCGGCAAAAATCGTTTCAGACAAGGTTTTTTGGGGTTCAGAGGTCATCGTCATCCTAGATCTCTCTCCCACCTTCAGCTAATTGAACTACCATCTCAATCAAGTCGTCGGGTTGAGCCAGCTTGTGCAGATATGCCTCAAATCCAGCCGCAAGAGCCTTTTCTCGATTTTCGTCTAAATATGCGGTTAAAGCGGCGGCTGGAATATGCCTTCCCTGCTGAGCTTCCAAGGCTCGGATCTGGCGAATCAAGTTATACCCATCTGTTCCTGGCATCCGAATATCGCACACCAATACATCGGGATGGAATGTCGAGAGTGTTTCTAATGCTGCGGCTGCGGTTGCTACTGCGGTGACGCGAATGCCATAGGACTCCAGCACTGCCCCGATAAACTCACGAGCATCGGTTTCGTCATCGATAATGAGAACTTGCAAACCATCGAGAGATTGGGGCAAAGTCGATATAGGAGTTTTTATTTGAGTTTGAGTAACTTGTCGAGCGGGTTGTGCGATCGTTTGTTGATATCGGCTGATATCGGATACAGCAATCCGTATTGTTTCAATCTCTCCAGAATGATTGCGTGCGATCGCGACATTCAATTCGGCGGGAAATGGCTTACCTTTTCGCGGGCAGAGGTTCATCCGCCAGATCTGGATGTCATTGACCTCAGAAAGCTCGTTCAGCTTGGTATAAAAGGTGGCACGATCGCTTTTTGCCACATACACAGCTAGGGGTTTTCCGGCTATATAGAGTTGTGGCACCTTCAGCAGTTGGGCGCTGGCTTGGTTCCCTTCCAAGATTACACCATTGGCATCGGTAATCAAGTAGGCTAGAGGCAAGGAGAGAAACAAGTCTTGATAGTGTTGATAGGCTGCGGCGATGCGCTGATTCTGCTGAAGCAACCTTTCCTCAACAACCTCGGCTGCCTCCAAATTCGTTTGCATTTGTTCGTAAATCAGTTGTAAATTTTCCAGCGCCGCCGTAATTTCCTCCCAATTCCCCGCAAGTTGTTCTCTTTTGAGGGTGGCAATTTGCTGTTCGAGCGCTTGAAAATATTGCCTAAATACCTGGTCACTCATAGATTGTGCCTGCTGAGGTTGCCTGTCCGCTAACTCCATACCTGGCATCAATTCCAAGAGCTTCTACCCTTGAGAGCGCTACAGAGAACCTTGAGCAGATAAAGAGGTTATTTCCAGTTTAGTCAAGCTCTCCATCGAAGAGATCGCAGAATTTTAGCTAAATCGAAAGATTGTTCGTTAGACCTCTCCCATAATTCTTGTGGGGTAGGCATCCTGCCTGCTGAGATTCTTTTCTGGAAATATATTGTTCGTGGTTCATTGCGACAAACAATGAACCACGAACCATGAACTATGAACATTGCTATTTAAGCGATCGCTTGCAGAAAATCCTGATACACTGACTCAATATTCTGCGATTGCGAAGAAACATCTGATTCGATTTTGTGCAGACGTTCCAATTCTGTCTTATAATTGATTTCGCGGGATTCTTTTTGTTGAAGCAGATTGTCTAATTCCGCTTTGCGAGATTTGATATCATCGTCAATGCGATCGCTCACTTCCTTCTCATAAGCATCAAAGCACTGTTTGACAGCATCGTGAATCGGTTGCCATTGTTGTTCTGCCACTTGAGGCAGATATTTAACTAACTCTTTTTTAGCTGCTTTCACGACTTCTTTGCGAGCTCGATCTGCTTGGAAAACACCGATCCCTAACCCTACGAGCGCCAGCGTTATTGGGCCTAAAACAATTCCGAAAACCGTAGAAACGGCTACGCTGATTCCAATTACAGCGATTAAGTTGAGCAGGATATTTTTCCAATCGAAACCGGCTCCCATTAGCGCCGCACCCGCAACGTTACCCGAAGCTAAAGATACTAAACCCATTGCCCAATTTGCCCAGGCTGGAGATTTATCTTCTATTGATGTATTGCTAGAGTAGGATATTTTTTGCCCGGTGATTTTTTCGGTAATCTTGTCAGTTACCTTGGTGTAAGAAGCACCGTAATTCGCCGCACTTTTAGATAGCTGTGTAAAGGCGGCATTCATTTCTTGCTCGGCGGTGAGAGTCCAAGCGGATAATTTGTCGTTGACGTACTGCTCGAATGCCTGTTTGAGTCCGGCTTCAAAGGCTTGTCGTCTCCCTTGATCGAGGAAATCTCCAAATTGTACTTCCGGTTGATAGCGCAAGAAATCCGTTTCAAAAGTGTTACCCAAGTTGAGAACGTAGGTGCGGAAGGAATCTGCGATCGATCTCGATTTTCTATCCCGCAACGATTGAATTTCATCCTTGAATCGATCGCGAATATCAGTCAGCTTGTTAAACTCCGGTTCAACCGAATTAATTCTTTCTTTCAATTCCTTGACACTTCGATCTAGCAATGGTATGCGACGTTCGATCGCTTCCTTAACGCGGTTAGAAGCTTGGCGCGATAAAGTTCGCGCTTGTCGAATTTCAGAAATTGCCCTTTCCTTCGTCAAAAATATGTTGAGTGCGCCCATAAACTCTGGAAAACCCGTTCCCTCCAGAGCAGCGTTAGCAACTTTCAAGCGTTTACGCAGCGCCTTAATTGCGGACACCTCAAACACTCGTTCATCGTAAACATCGTAACCATCGATGATGCAATATTCAGCCAAATTAGCTTTAAAAACCTTCCGCAGCCTATCCTCAGCTTCTTGCAATTCTTCCTCATCATCCGGATCGATCAAACTTTCGCGAATCTGATCCCAAGCATTAATCATAAAGAAAACGCTCAAACCCCGTCCTTTGATGTAATTTTCCAGATAGCGCCGTTCACCCAGCGTACAAGGTTGCGATGCTCTCAAAACAAACAAAATTGCATGACAATTATTGATATAACCCAAAGATAATTCGTTCCGCGCTTCTGTATCGTTCAGTCCCGGACTATCAACAATTTCCACACCTTTTTCTAACAAAGGTAAGGGATATTCGACTACAGCGTAATCAACATCGGGAAAAGCTAGCTTTTTTTCTTGTTCTAGTTTCTTTGCCTCGGCTGGGTCGATGGTGTAATCCTGCTTAAAGCTCTTAAAATCAAGTTGTTTGGGACTTTTCCCATCTTTAAAATAAACAGTTACTTTCTTTTCTGGCCCATAGCGGAGAACCGTGAGCAATGCCGTACAGGGATTGACATCGCTCGGCAATAAGTTTTCGCCAATTAAAGCATTGAGAAACGTGCTTTTGCCTCGTTTCATATCGCCTAAAACCAGTAGCCGAAATACGCCTTTGCTTAAATTTTTACTCGCTACTTTGATATCTTCTATCTCTCTTTCCAAACCGAGTTCGCCAGAAGTTTGCTTTCCTTGAGATTCAGCTTGTGCTATGGTATCAGCCATTTTGCCGAGAGACATTGCCACGTTAGCTCGCGCTTGGGCGACTTTTTCCAAATCATTGAGAAAGCGATCGGTTTCAACTTTATAACTCATCTTTATTGCACCTTCAAGGTATTAATACGCATCCGAGCGAGGTAAGGTGGGCATTGCCCACCCTACACATTAGGCGTTGAATAACAACAAATCCTCGTAGACAGATTCGAGATTGCGATATTCGGATAGCACCTCAGCATCAATACTTTTCAGGCGCTTTAATTCACTATCGCGATTAATTTCGCGGGATAGCTTTTGTTCGAGCAGATTATCTAACTCAGCTTGTCGAGATTTGATATCATCATTGATGCGTTTGGTGACTTCGCGATCGTAAGCATCAAAACAATCTTTCACCGCTTGATGAACAGGTTGCCATTGCTCCTGTGCTATTTGGGGAAGATACTTGACAAATTCTTTCTTTGTGGCTTTGATCAATTCTTTCCGAGCTTGTTCCGCTTGTAAAGCACCGACACCCAAACCTAGCAGCAAAACCCCGATCGGTCCGGTAATCAAAGATATGGAAAAAATCGATAAAAAGCTCCAAATTCCGATCACAGCCAGAGAGTTTACCAGGATATTTTTCCAATCGAATCCCGCGCCTGCAAGCGCTATCCCGGCAACATTACCCAAAGCTAATGAGAAAAATCCCATCGCCCAACTCGCCCATGCAGGCGAATTGTCTTCAGAGCCTATATTTTGAGCGGCGTGTAGCTTGGAACCGATCAATTTTTCATTAATCGCATTTGCTACTTTAGTATAAGCAGAACCGTACTCGGATGCGCTTTGCGATAGTTGTCCGAAGGCATCTTGCAATTGTCGTTCTGCTGTCAGTTCCCAAGCCGAAATTTTGTCGTTGAGGTATTGCTCGAATGCTTGTTTGAATGCCGCATTAAATTCTTCCCGCTTACCTTTGCTGAGGGAATCGAGAAATCCGATATTTGGCTGATAGCGCAAGAAATCAGATTCAAATGTGTTGCCTAAATTGAGAATGTATTCTTTAAAAGAATCGGCGATCGCTCTCGCTTTCTTATCTCGCGTGCTGGCAATTTCATCTTTAAAGCGATCGCGTATTTCTGTCAGCTTCTTAAATTCTGGTTCAACCGAACCAATCCGCCGTTTCAATTCCTCCACATCCTGTTCTAGCAAAGGGATACGGCGATCGATCGCTGACCAAACGCGGTGATAACTTTGCTGTGCTAAAGTTATCGCTTGCCGCAATTGTGCAATTGCCCGTTCTTTAGTTAAAAACGTATTCAACTCATTCATAAACTCTGGAAATCCCGTTCCCTCCAGAGACTCTTCCGAGTTTTTCATCCGCCGCCGCAAAGCTTGAATCGAAGAAATTTCAAACACGCGATCGTCATAAATATCCTGTCCGTCTACTTGACAGTATTCCGATAGATTGGTACGAAAAACTTGACGCACTTTATTTTCCGCTTCTTGTAACTCTTCCGCGTCATCTGGATCGATGAGTGCCTTGCGGATTTCATCCCAAGCGTTGATCAAAAAGAAAACACTCAATCCTCGACCTTTGATGTAATTTTCCAGATAGCGACGCTCTGCCATCGTCACTGGTTGATCTGCCCTGAACACGAACATAATTGCATGACAATTATTGATGTAGCTGAGCGAAAGTTCATTTCGCGCTTCCGTATCGTTTAACCCCGGACTGTCAACAATTTCAATACCTTTTTCCAGCAGCGGTAAGGGATATTCTACTACAGCATAGTTAACATCGGGAAAAGCTTGCTTTTTTTCTTCTTCTAGTTTTTTGGCTTCATCAGGGTCAATGGTGTATCGTTCTTTAAAATTTGTAAATTCTAGCTTTTCGGGAGGTTTGCCATCTTTAAAATAGACGGTAACCTTCTTTTCTTCCCCATAGCGGAGAACCGTTAACACCGCCGTACAGGGATTGACATCGCTCGGTAATAAATTTTCCCCAATTAAGGCATTCAGAAACGTACTTTTGCCCCGTTTCATATCTCCTAAAACTAGGAGCCTGAATACACCGTGTTGTAAATTCTTTCTCGCTAACTCGATATCTTCTATATATGTTTCCAAACCTAATTTACCAGAGGTAGATTCTCCTTCCGACTCGGCTTGAGTAAGAGTAGTAACGATTTTAGAGAGACAGCGTGCAGCATCGTGGCGTGCTTTGGCGACTCGATCCAAATCTCTAATCAAACTTGCTCTTTCAGTTGTGTAACTCATGTTTATTTCCTGAGTAACTGAGGTTTTTGGCTATGATGGAATGCGATCGGCACTCTCAGCCAAGTCTCTACAACTCTAACTTCAGTAGCTTGTCAGTGCCTAGATCTAACTAGGGCGTCGGGGTTAGGGGCTAGGGGCTAGGGAGAGGGAAGAGGGAGGAGGGAAGAGAGAAGAGGCGCAATTTTGACTTTTGACTTTTGACTTTTGACTTTTCTCTCTTCCCCTAGCCCCTAACCCCTAACCCCTAACCCCTATTTAATCGCGTAAGTCACGCCGATTTGACTCCTCACTTGCACCTCAGTTGGAGCGGAGGGATTATAAGGGGGTGTACTGTCGCTGAATCCAGCAAAAGGGGAAGTGGGAACGGCAACCTTGGAACCGCAAGCGGAAACAGATGCAGGACTGACGATCGGATAAACTGTCACTAACAGAAGTTCTCCAACTTGCACACCCATTTCTAAAGCAATACTACTCACCTGACTCTGTGCATCCTTGAGTGCGATACGGCGAGCGGTGCGTTCCAGTGGCTGACAGTCATTTACCGCATATTCCGCACCGATACCTTGAATAAACAGAGCATCGCTGCCTTTGAGCGCAGAACTTGCCACTTTCACAACTTCTTGCACCCGTTCGCGAGTTGGCTTGTCGATTTTAACCAGCAGCTTGGGATTTTCTAGGGAGCTGGTTTCAATTGTGATGTTATCCTGTGGTACTTTCATACCAACTAGGGCATCAACTACAGGCTTGAGGGGTTCCTCTCCAGGTAAAGAAGGAGCTTCTTGTGCCGGTGTCAAGCTTGTTGCTGGTGGTGGCTCAACAGGTGCGCGATTGGCGAAGCGAAATTCCAGGCGAGCCGTGTCTGCTGGTGCGGTCACCAGACCCTGACCGATGACACTTATCGCACGTCGGCTAACTAGAGAATCTGGTGTCGAGCCATTACTGCCTTGCGATACGCTAAAGACGGAATTGTCAGCGCTACTGTTTTTAGTTGCGCCCATCCACAGTGCAGCGATCGTTGCAGCAGTGAATAGGGTGTGGTAGACTCCCGGTAAAAATTTAGACATTGGTATAAGGTAAACTCTCAAGCTAATGTCCAAAATGCCAGCCTGGGTAAGCGTTGATTAAGTAACCCAAGCATAGCTTTCTACGGAAATTACTGTTGGCATTGCTCGCCATACCATACAACAATTGAGGAAATTCCGGCAAATTTTTACGCAAAGCAAACATTACCATGATTGACCATATTTCGATCGGCGTCTCAGATTTTGGGCAAAGTCTGACGTTTTACGATAACGTTCTCTCAGAACTCGGTTTTAAGCGTTGCATGGATATTGAATTTGACGGTATTCAAGCAGCGGGTTATGGCTTGGATTCTGATATCGAACCGAGCTTCTGGATAGGTCGCAAACACGATGTGATGGCAGCCATTACACCTTCAGTCGGCTTTCACATTGCTTTCCAGGCTACTACGCGAGATGCGGTGGATGCTTTTTATACAGCGGCTATGGCGGCTGGCGCAACTGACAACGGCAAACCGGGATTGCGACCGCAATACCACGCTAATTATTATGCGGCTTTTGTCCTCGACCCAGATGGCTATAATGTCGAAGCAGTGTGTCACCAACCGCTTTAGTGCTGAGTTAAAGCTTGGTGCAGCTTTAATGGTTGAGCGATAAAAAATTATGGATTTGCTAACTGTTTTGGGCTTATTAGCGGGAACGTTAACGACGATCGCCTTTTTGCCTCAAGTAATTAAAACTTGGAAATCCAAATCAGCGAAAGACTTTTCGTTTGGAATGCTGATTACTTTCAGTTTGGGTGTGTTTCTGTGGTTAGTCTATGGAATTGCCAAAAACGATCTCCCTGTTATTGTCGCCAATCTGCTCACCTTTGTCTTGAACTTAATAATTATTTCCCTTAAAACAAGATACAAGTAAATTTCAGGAGACTGCTATGCCAGAAAATCAAAATGACGAACAAACTATGACTGCGACCTTGAATTCCGAACCTGCTAAAACTCGCATACGACCTTGGGGAACGGTGACAATTTTAGAAGAAGCGGAACGTTACAGAATTAATCGCATCGAGGTCAAACCCGGTCATCACATCAGTACCCAAATGCACTATCACCGCAGCGAACATTGGGTTGTCGTCTCCGGTACGGCTAAAGTTATCTGCGATGGTAAAGAAACTCTACTCAAACAAAAAGAATCTACTTACGTTCCTATGTCCATGCCTCACCGAGTTGAAAATCCAGGCGTGATTCCGCTAGTAATGATTGAAGTGCAAAACGGAGAATATCTTGGCGAAGATGACATTATTCGTTTTGGTGACGATACGGAAAATTGAGATGGTTATTAAAGCGTAGGTTGAGTTAGGCACGGTCGCGACGATCGACTTTTTCAAGCCCTAATTAACGAACCGTGCCTTAACCCACTTATAGCAAAAGTCAAAAGTCACTTATGGAAATGCTTGCTTTCAATTTGTTATGGTCTTTTAAGATGCCATAACTGTCCTGGCGGTTGCTATATTACACATCTCTAAAATAGACAAATTTTACATCAAAAACCCAAAATAAGCAGGGAATATCAAATTTTAGATTGCCAATTTAAAATTTATTTTTAATTCACATTTACCTATGTAGTTGCGCTGTCTTCGCGCTTAGCGCAACTACATACCTATAAGGGTAAGAATTTTAGCTGCATAAACCTAAATTGCCAGTTACAAATTGATGCTGATTTGAACGGAGCTAGGAATATAAAAACTTTGGGGTTTCTTGTAAACAACCCGCTTAGGTTCCGAGATAATGACTTGCTCATTGCAAGATGTTATCTTGAGGGCTGCTGAAAGCCCTGCCTTCAGCGCAAGCAAGGCAGGGTAGTTTACTATCAAGATTACGTAAATTTTCTGCTCAACCCTGGACAAACGGCTAAAACCTCAGTAATACTACTAGAAGTAGAGATACTTTTATGCCTTTAGATAGATTAAGGGTATATAAAAATATTTAGCATCTGTCGATCGCACTTTTCACCCTCGTAGCTGCGTATCGCCTTCGCCTATGAGAGACAGGCACGATCGGGCCGATCGGATTTTTCAGCAGTCGGGGTAGCATCACCATTCCTCACATCCTACGACCGCATCCAGAAAAACCATGCCAGTCCAAAACTCCGCCTTTGAAAATTTCAATTCTCAAGCAGCACAAGGAAATGCGATCGCATTTATCGACTCTTCAGTACCGGATTGGCAAACCCTCGCCGCCGGAGTCGCGCCAGGAACCGAAGTCTTTATCCTCGATGCGACGCGAGATGGCGTCGAGCAAATTAGTCAAATACTGCAAACGCGCCAGAATATAGCAGCATTACATATTATTTCCCACGGCAGTCCCGGAAACGTACAAATTGGCAATGGAAACCTCAATTCCGGCAATCTCGACAATTATATAAATTCGCTACAGCAGTGGCGCAATGCCCTAGCCGACAATGCCGATATTTTAATTTACGGTTGTAAAGTGGGGGCAGAGGTTCCCTTCCTCCAACGCCTAGCGCAACTGACAAGTGCAGATATCGCCGCCTCCGAAGATTTCACAGGAAGCACCGCACTTGGCGGAGATTGGGATTTAGAATTCCACACCGGGTTAATTGAAGCACCCCTGGCATTTCAAATCCAAGCACTCGAAGCTTATGATTCCTTACTGGCAACCTATACTTATGGCGGATATACTTGGGACGACGCCAACGCTGTCACCAATGCTACCGCTAATACGACGATCGCAACAGCAGCTTTTGCGACATCGTTCCCAGAAGCAACCAAAACGATCGGTAATCTCCTGTCCGGTAATTCCAATTACTCGGTAGACCTGGGAGACGATACGACTCGTGAAGAAATCCAGCTAACTTGGGGTGGAAATGTTTTAACCAACGATACTGGCAATGACTTTGTAGTTTACGAAACAGGCAGTTCTGGCGCACCGGAAGCTTTTGCCGTCGCAGTTAGAAAAACGGGTACCAGCACCTTCACCACCTTCCGTTACGAACAAGCTGACAACTTTGATACCAATGCCTTCTCCACAGCTTTTGACCTGAGTGACTTCGGTTTGGCAAGCGGCGAGTCCATAAATGCCATTCGCATTACCAATTTAATAGATACCGATTTGGTCGCGGGGACTGACGGACAAGGTAATTTGGGAGGCGCAAACACGCCCCAAACTGGCCCGCAGGGAGGAGGGACTTTTCCTGCTGGTAGGTTCGATCCAGATATTACTTATGTAGTCGGTTTGCAGACCGTCGCCGCAGTCCCCACCGTCAGTCTCACCGCCACCGACAACGCCGCCGCTGAAGGTAATGTCAACACCGGAACGTTCCGCATCACCCGCAGCAGCAGCACTAATCCATTAGCAGTCCAAC
Source organism: Aerosakkonema funiforme FACHB-1375 (assembly GCF_014696265.1). Lineage (GTDB taxonomy): Bacteria > Cyanobacteriota > Cyanobacteriia > Cyanobacteriales > Aerosakkonemataceae > Aerosakkonema > Aerosakkonema funiforme_A. Next base: position 15,603 of record NZ_JACJPW010000037.1, read on the forward strand.
TTTCACCAGCTACGGGAATTGGCATCGACTACAACCTCAGCGTCACATCTGGCGGCACTATTAGTGCTGACGGCACAACTTTTACCTTCAACGCAGGCACCAGCACCGCAGATATTACCTTTACTGCCATTGACGATATCCCCGCCGAAGCAAGCGAAAGCTTTTCCTTGTCTTTAGTTAACAATGGTGCTTATACACTCGATTCAACTAATAAGAGTGGCACCGTTACCATCGCCCAAAACGATTTCGCCGTCACCAACACCAACAATAGCGGCGAAGGTTCTCTGCGGCAAGCAATCACCAACTCCAACTCCATTGCTGGCACTGATACCATCACATTTAATATTGCTGGAGCGGGGCCGCATACAATTAGTCCGACTTCCGCTTTACCCACAATTACCCAAGCAGTAGTTATCGACGGATACTCGCAACCGGGTGCGAGTCAAAACACTCTGACTGCGGGTAACAATGCTCAATTAAAGATCGTTCTAGATGGAACAAATGCAGGATCGAACAACGCTCTGAGTTTGAGTGCTGGTTCTAGTGGCAGTACGATTAAAGGCTTGGCGATTAACCGCTTCCAGGGTACTGGTATCGTAACAGGAACTAGCAATAACTCTATTGTCGGCAACTTTATCGGTACAGATATCACTGGAACCATTGACCAAGGCAATAACTTCTATGGCATCACCGTTGAGGCGGCAAATAATACCATTGGTGGAAGTAATGCAGGCGATCGTAACATTATTTCCGGTAATAACCAGATTGGAATTGTTTTAATTTCTGCTGCAAGCAATACAACAATTACAAACAACTACATCGGCACAAATGCAGCGGGAACAGCATTATTAGGCAATACAAGTGACGGGATTCAAGCTCAAAGCGCCAACAATACTATTACCAATAACTTAATTTCAGGAAATCGAGTTGGCATCTATTTATCAACAAGTAATGCTAAAGGAAACCAAGTACTGGGGAATTACATCGGTACTGATGTCACCGGAACGGTAGACTTAGGCAATACTGGAGATGGCGTGCAAATTACAGGTGCTAGCAACATTATTGGTGGAAGTAATGCAGCAGATCGTAACATTATTTCAGGGAACGATCGTTTAGGCATAGGAATATTTAATGCCAACGCCACCAATAACCAAGTACTGGGAAACTACATCGGTACTAACGTTAACGGAACCGCAGCTTTGGGTAATACCAACAATGGCGTGCATATTCAAGATTCAACCAACAATATTATCGGGGGAACCAGCGCGGCAGAACGTAACATTATTTCCGGTAACAAAGCTAGCGGTGTAGCAATTGTTAATGCCAGTTCTACAGGTAACTCAGTGCAAGGAAACTACATCGGCACCGACGTAACTGGTAGTGGAAATTTGGGTAACAGCAATCGAGGCGTCACGATTACAGGCAACAATAATATCATCGGAGGAACCGCTGCGGGTGCAGGAAATACCATAGCTTATAATGCTAATTATGGCGTCCAAGTTAACGGTACTACAGGCAACAGCATCCAAGGTAATTCTATCTTCTCCAACAAGAGTTCGGGAATCGAATTAGGACCAGATGGCATCGTCACTTCTAACGACACAGGCGACGCCGATACAGGTTCCAACAACCTGCAAAATTTCCCCGTTCTCACATACGCAGAAATTGTTGGTAGCAACACCGCTTGCGGTGGCACATTTAACAGCACAGCTAATACAAATTTCCGCCTAGAATTCTTCGCCAACGACGTATTAGATGCTTCTGGAAACGGCGAAGGAAAAACCTATATCGGGTTCACCAACGTTACCACCGACGCTTCCGGTAACGCCACCTTTACCGTCACCAACCTAACATTAGCAAGCCTCGGTAATTACGTCACCGCCACCGCTACAAACCTCACAACTAACGACACCTCCGAATTCTCCAACGGCGTCATCATCGACGTCGTACCAACTGTCAGTATCACACCAGCTTCCCTCACGCAAATTGAAGGAAATAGCGGTACAACAGACTACACGTTTACCGCCACCCTTTCTCGCGCCACCAGCCAAAACGTCACTGTCAATTACACCACCAACGACGGTACAGCAACACTTGCAGATAACGACTATATCGACAACGACAATAGCATTACTTTTACCGCAGGCGGTTCCCTGACGCAAACCATCACCGTTAAATCAAAAGGTGACTACATAGTTGAAAGCAACGAAACGTTTACCGTCAGTTTAAACAGCGCCACCAACGCTACCATCAATGCAGCTTCCCAACAAGGAATAGGTACAATTACTAATGATGATGCCGCCGGAATCGCAATTAGTGAATCTGGTGGAACTACAAACGTCACCGAAGGAGGCGCAACCGATACCTACGACATCGTACTAACTTCCCAACCAACTTCCGATGTCGTCATCGCCATCAACAACACCACCCAAACCGGAACAACACCAACTACCCTCACCTTCACATCAGCGAACTGGAATATCGCACAAACAGTCACCGTCACCGCCACCAACGATAACATTGCAGAAGGAAATCACACTGCTAACATTTCTCACACAGCGACTTCTAGCGACGCGAACTATAACTCAATTGCAATTATCTCCGTCACCGCCAACATCACCGACAACGACAACGCCGGCGTCACGATTACCCAATCTGGTGGAAGCACAAACATCACCGAAGGTGGTGCGACAGATACTTACGATATAGTATTGACATCTCAACCAACTTCCGATGTTGTCATCGCCATCAACAACACCACTCAAACGGGAACATCTCCAACTACAGTAACTTTCACATCAGCGAACTGGAATATCGCACAAACAGTTACCGTCACCGCGACAAACGATAACGTCGCCGAAGGAAATCACACGGCTAACATTTCTCATACAGCGACTTCTGGCGACGCTAACTATAACTCAATTGCGATTTCAGATGTCACCGCAAACATCACCGACAACGACAACGCTGGCGTCACAATAACTCAATCTGGCGGAAGTACAAACATCACCGAAGGCGGTGCGACAGATATATATAATATAGTGTTGACATCGCAACCAACTTCTGATGCTGAATTTAAGTAGCAGCAATACAGCAGAAGGAACAATTGATAAATCTTCACTTACTTTCAACGCCGGCAATTGGAATACCGCACAAACTGTTACGATTACTGGCAAAGACGATAGTATTGTTGATGGCGATATCGCTTACCAAATTATCACCGCCGCCGCTACCAGTACCGACAGCAAATACAATAACTTCAATCCAGTTGATATCAATGTCACTAATACGGATAATGACAGCGCTAACGTTAGTATAACTCCTGCCACTGTCAGTCAAGCTGAAGGAAACAGCGGGACAATCGCTTACACCTTCACCATCAATGTTTCTAATCCCAGTGTCGTTCCCGTTACCGTCGCTTACACGACTGACAACGCTAGTGCTACTGCTGGTAGCGATTACATCGATAATGACGGTACAATTATCTTCAATCCGGGCGAGACTAGCAAATCTATTACTGTTAACGTCGTTGGCGATATCATCCCGGAGGCAGATGAAATTTTTACGCTTAACTTAATCAGTGCAACTAATGGTACTATTAACTTAAGTGGCAAACAAAGTACGGGTATTATTACTAACGATGATGTAGAAGAGGATGATTGCTTCTGCGAACAGATAGTTTATCCGAATTTAGATACGCTGACGGGTGAAGGGGGGCCAAATCGATCGCAAGTTTTACCCAATACGGTCAGCAGCACTAAGGATGGCACTGTAAATAACGATACCCTAACTGGCACCAATCTCAGTGAAGAGTTGATTGGTTTGGATGGGGACGACCTGTTATTAGGTAATGCTGGTAACGATAATTTAATCGGTAATGCTGGTAATGATACTGCTTTTGGTGGGAGCGATCGCGATTGGATTTCGGCGAATGAAGGGGACGACCTCCTCAACGGTAACTTAGGCGATGATGTTTTCAACGGTAACGCGGGTAACGATACAGTTCGAGGCGGTCAAGGTGACGATTTTGTGCGTGGCGGTGGTGAAAATGACCTAATTTGGGGAGATATAGGTGAGGATACTGTTGCTGGGGATAAAGGAAACGATACGGTATTTGGTGGCAATTCTGAAGGCGGGGATTCTTTGGGACGCGATTTGCTATTCGGCGGTAGTGGCAAAGATTTGCTGAATGGGAATGCTGGTCATGATACTTTATTCGGCGATGAGGGTAACGATACTGCACATGGCGGAAATAATGACGATATCGTTGTGGGTAATGTTGGCGACGATATGCTGTTCGGAGACAAAGGTAATGATAGTCTCTGCGGGAGTGAAGGGAACGATACTATCTATGGGGGTAATGGTAGCACGGTTGCGATCGGTGCTAATGGCGATCGCGATTGTATCTGCGGCGGCGAGGGGAACGACTTGCTGTTCGGTAACGAAGGACAGGATAAAATTTGGGGTGATGAGGGAAATGATACTCTTAGAGGCGGTAAAGATGACGATACCTTAAAAGGTGGTGCTGGTAGCGATCGTCTGTTAGGAGATTTGGGGAACGATATGCTTACTGGCGGTAGCGGACGCGATTTCTTTGTTCTCTCTCCCGGTAACGGTACCGACACGATTCTCGATTTTGAGGATAACTTAGACTTGTTAGAGTTGGCAGGTAATCTCAGTTTTTCGCAATTAAGTATTATTCAAGGCAATAATGCCACTTTGATTGCTGTGACCCAAACTCGCGAAATTTTAGCCTTTATCAACAGCGTGCAAGCTAGTGCGATCGGGCTGGATGATTTTATCTTTGCTGGCAGTTAAAAACTTAATGCTGTTTAATTTTAGCAGATCTCCCCTGCTTTGTAAAGCAGGGGAGGAATATTTTAAACCCAACTAACTTCACGCAGCCAAGGCCAAATGCCTGTTTTTCTTCTCAGGGTCACTGCTTCGCTATTTTCTTTAACTACAGCTTTTAACTCTTGTGTTGTAAAGCTGTAGCCCAATCCCTCCGCAATTCTTAAGAATTCCTCTGGACTCGTTGCCGCTTTGAGTCTTTCGCGTAAAATTGTGTCTTGAGTAGCAGCTTCTAAAAACCGATCGGCACTTTCTATGGACATTTGCTGACCCCCTGTATTGTCTTAGACCTACAATCAATTTTATCTAGTACTCAATTCCTCTTCCTTATTCTTGAGGCATAATCTTAACAATTATGGTAAACATCACTTTTCTTGCTTGAGTAAGAGGCGAATATTTGAAGGAAGATTAAGATAAAGCGGCAAATATGCGGCTCTTAAGTATTAATAAATCATCAACATTTCATGGCAATAAAATGGTGATTATCATCATGGGGGTGAGCGGTTCCGGTAAATCTACCATTGGGGAGATGCTGGCGTCGGCATTGAATTGGGGTTTCAGCGACGCGGACTCATTCCACTCGCCTGCTAATGTCGAGAAGATGAGTAAAGGTATTCCCTTAAACGATGCCGATCGCATACCCTGGTTATTGGCAATGCAACGGGCGATCGCACAATGGCTGCAAGAAGAACGCGATATGGTTCTGGCTTGTTCCGCCTTAAAATCTACCTATCGCGAGATGCTCGATATTGACCCCGATCGAATACGACTGGTTTACCTCAAAGGCAGCTTCGAGCTGATTCAGAAGCGATTGCAATCGCGCCAGAACCACTTTATGAATAAAGACCTGCTGCAAAGCCAGTTTGATACCCTTGAGGAGCCGAAGTCAGCAATTATTGTAGATGCCTCGCAGCCACCAGAAACGCTCTTACAGCAGATTATCACAAATCTTGGTGTTTGCAAATAAGTTTTATTCAGCAGATGAGAATTTTTCAACCCTTCTTGCCTAGTAGGGATTCAAATTCAGCTTTTAAGGACTGGATATCGCCTACTCGCGCTACCAGGACATTTTCGTTGCCGGCGTCCTTCAATCGCTCTTTCCAATACTGGATGGTGTCTGAGTTGTGTACCCAGAAGTTAATCACTGTATCTACAACTTCATCCATATCCCAACCTCGCTTTGGCGGCACAGGTTCGACAGATTCAATGAAGGCATCGAGGGTGCATTTATACGCTCCCACGTATTCCACACCGGCTGGCGCTGTTTGTTCTTCAACCTTTTGCTGCTGATTAAAAAAGTACAAAATTGGAGACACTCCGAGCAAATCAAAAGTGTATTTCATAGAGAACTCCTAAATCAGTCTTGTCTTTTTCTAAGTAAAGCCAACTTTTCAAAAAAGTGTGGTTGCTTTATTTACAATTTGCGACTTGTGTGGCGGCTTTACCTCGAAATTGTTAATTCTAAGTCGAGTCACACTAATACCTCTACCTATACCTTTGGTAATCACCAAAGCGACAGAGGTACGGCGAATCTTTCTGCTAGGGCAGCGCGATCGACTCAGGCTTATTGGATGCTATTTATAGCAAATTTTTTTAACTTCTGGGTATGGAAACGTCTGCGGAATCAAATTCTCATTAACATTATAATTGCGATCGAGTCTTCCCCACAAGGGGATGGAAAGCAAGTACAATACCAAGCAAGAGGGGGAAGTCAAAAGTCAAAAGTCAAAAAGGGATTAGGGATTAGGGATTAGGGATTAGGGATTAGGGATTAGGGATTAGGGATTAGGGAAAGTCCATCCTTTAAAAATTCCTCCTCTTCCCTCTTCCCTTTTCCCTCTTCCCTAACCTCTAACCTCTAATCCCTAACCCCTAACCCCTAACCCCTACCCGTTCTCCCTTTCAGTAAGCCACGATCGATCCGAAACAGCCAGATAGTCGAGTCAAACTAATGTCTCAGCTTACCGGACGCCGCCGCCAGCGCACCAAGCAATCCGCACCTACCCTGATTTGGCCAGACGATACAGAACTGGTAGGATTAGTCTTTGAATTAGAAGCGGGTGCTGATGGTTCTTTATATCCTCAGTATGCGATCGGACTTCATGCTTGGTGGCTGGATCGAGTGCGATCGATCGACCCGGATTTATCGGCTTACCTGCACGACGGACAATCAGAGAAACCGTTTACAATTTCCGGATTGGATGGGCCATTAGTCCCCAGTGGCAGGGAATTACAAGTGCAAGGCGGACAAACTTATCGCTGGTACGTGACGGCTTTGTCATCTAGGGTAGCGCGATGGTTAGCAAAATGGATGGAAGCGATGCCAGCAGAAGTTAACTTGCGCGATGTGTCCTTAAAGATTCGATCGTGTCAAATTTCCCATCCTCCTACCACCTACGCCCAACTATTTCAATCGCAGCGTTCATCATCATCGACGCTGAAATTAAGTTTTTTGACACCCACGAGTTTTCGTCGCAAAGGACATCATTTTCCCTTACCCTTGCCAATCAATGTTTTTCATAGCTATCTGCGTCGTTGGAATGACTTTTCCGGGATGTCGTTCGACCAAGAAGCTTTCCTCGCTTGGGTGGATGAATGCGTTGTCGTGCATCGCGTTAAGCTAGATTCGTCTAAGGTGCAAGCGGGAAAGAAAGGATCGGTGACCGGATTTACGGGTGCGATCGAATACGGTCTGAGCAAAGCAAGTCAAGCACAACCTGAGTTTCAGCAGTTATTCTCTGCTTTGGGACAACTTGCACCCTATTGCGGAACGGGTCACAAAACTACCTTTGGATTGGGACAAACGCGCTTGGGATGGCTGATGGGTCAAGATGAGCCTGCGCCTGCTGCACCCTCAGTCGAGGATTTGTTAGCCGAAAGGATTGCCCAACTTACGGAAATATTTACCCTCCAGCGTAAACGCACGGGAGGCGATCGAGCCAGAGAAATTGCCGAAACTTGGGCAACTATCCTCGCACGGCGCGAGTTAGGCGAATCGTTACAAGCGATTTCCGAAGATTTGGAAATGCCTTATCAAACAGTAAAAACTTATGCCAAATTAGCTCGTGCGGCGTTGAAGCCGGATTAGGGGGAGTGGGGGAGTGGGGGAGTGGGGGAGTGGGGGAGTGGGGGAGTGGGGGAGTGGGGGAGTGGGGGAGTGGGAGAGTGGGGGAGTGGGGGAGTGGGAGAGTGGGGGAGAAAAGAACAACAGGTGACTTGCGATGGATAATCTCACACAGGGAAGAAAGTCAAAAAATCGCTCTCTTATCTGCGTTTATCCGCGTTTATCTGCCTACATCTGCGGTAAAAATAACCGGCAGTAAATATTGCCTATCTACTATAAAGTTGGGTTAGCTCTAAAAGACGATCGCTCAATTCCTTTGTGAGAATTTCCGACTTGTCGTAGCGCCAGCGCCAGTTACCGGGAATGATACTGGGGTCGTTCATGCGGGCGCGATCGTCCAAATCTAAAATATCTTGAAGTGGGATAATCGCTAGGTCAGCCACCGAAGCTAAAGCCGCTCGAATCAGAAGCCAATTAACTTCTTTGATGTCTTCAGGAGTAGAATAACCGAAGTATTTAGCCAGCAGTTGCTTTTCGTGGGAACTGACTTGCTGCCACCACCCCAATGTTGTACTGTTGTCGTGAGTTCCCGTGTAGACTACGCAATTATTTACGTAGTGGTGCGGCAAGTAAGCATTGTCAGTACCTTCGCTGAAAGCAAACTGCAAGATTCGCATACCGGGAAAATCGAAGCGATCGCGCAATTCTTCCACTTCCGGCGTGATAATACCCAAATCTTCTGCCATCACCGGCAAACTTCCCAAAGTTGTGCGGAGAGTTTCAAAAAATTCTGCTCCTGGCGCTTTTATCCACTCACCATTTATGGCATTTTCTTCCCCTGCCGGCACTTGCCAATACGCTTCAAAACCTCGGAAATGATCGATGCGAACTATATCTACATATTGCAGTGTTGCTTTAAATCGACTTATCCACCAAGCATAGTTAGTTTCTCGCAGCTTATCCCAGTTATAAACTGGGTTTCCCCACAGCTGTCCGGTGGCGCTGAAGTAATCTGGAGGAACGCCAGCAATATATGCTGGTTCTAATGTTTGCGGATCGAGTTTAAAAATTTCTGGATTTCCCCAAACCTCGGCGCTATTATGGCAGACATAAATAGAAACATCGCCAACTATTTTAATATTTTTATTATTCGTATAATTGCGTAGCTTGCGCCACTGTTCAAAAAACTTAAATTGCAAGAACTTGTGGAATGCGATGCGCTCTTTTAAATGTTCGGCTTGGGCTTTGAGCGCGTCAGGTTCCCGTCTGGCGATCGCATTCTCCCAATGATTCCAACTCTTGCCGTGATTGGCTTCCATTAATGCCATAAACAGCACGTAGTCATCGAGCCAATATGACTGTTCCTGACAAAATTGTTCAAATACAGTATGGCGTTTGTTAATTAAAGATTGCTGGAACCGCTCGTAGGCTACTTTGAGCAATTTAGCTTTGTGGGGGATGACGCGATCGAAATCCACTTTATGAGCAGGCACATCTGCACTAGGCGGTAAATCTGCCAATTCGTCTGGGCTTAATAATCCTTCTTCTGCTAATAAATCCAGACTAATCAGTAGAGGATTGCCTGCGAAGGCGCTAAAGTTCATCGTATAGGGTGAATGTTCGTATCCCGTTGGCCCCAACGGTAGAACTTGCCATAACTTTTGACCGCTTCTTGCCAAAAAATCCACGAATTCGTAAGCCGATTTTCCCAAATCGCCAATCCCAAATCGACTCGGCAGACTGGTCGGGTGCAACAATATTCCACTACAGCGTTGAAAAGTCATGGCAATTTTTTATATTGTCCAAACATTAAGATTAACTCCTGTATCGAAAGATTGCAATAATACTTAAGATAGATATCTAAATTAGCGTAAATATAAAATAAATGTTACTGATTTGACAAAAGCATCCTATTTTAGGTATATTGCCGCGAAACAGACTTAGAAATCTAATTTACATCGTCGGTGAGAGACAAAGATTACGGTGAAAACTTAAAATAAATCGAAGACCGCTTGTAGTTTGAAACGAACTGGGGATAAACCAAAAATCCAAAATCTTCTCTTGCGAAGGTGAGTATCGTGACGGTCACCGCCAAGACGCCCACTTCGCGCAAAATCTAAAATCTAAAATCGATCGACTGTGGAGAAAATGCCAAACTCAATATCAAATGACGACCCCCTCTGGTTTAAGAACGCCATCATTTACGAAGTACCGGTGCGTGCCTTTGCCGATAGCAACGGTGATGGCATCGGCGACTTTCGAGGGCTCACAGAAAAACTGGATTACCTACAAGATTTAGGAGTCACCGCACTCTGGATACTGCCCTTCTTCCCGTCACCGCTACGAGATGACGGATACGATATTGCCGATTACACCAGCGTCAATCCCATTTACGGTACGCTATCAGATTTTAAAGAATTTTTGTCAGCAGCGCATCAACGAGATATCCGCGTAATTATCGAATTAATTGTCAACCATACATCCGACCAGCATCCTTGGTTTCAGCGGGCGCGACGGGCAGCGAAAGGCAGCAAGGAAAGAGATTTTTACGTTTGGAGCGATTCTCCCGAAAAATACCGGGAAGCGAGAATTATCTTCAAAGATTTTGAAACCTCTAACTGGACTTGGGACCCGCTGGCCAAAGCTTATTACTGGCATCGCTTCTACTACCATCAACCCGACCTCAATTATGACAATCCAGAAGTCCGAAAAGCCGTCTTGGAGGTGTTGGATTTTTGGTTAGACATGGGAGTAGACGGACTGCGCCTAGATGCAGTACCTTATTTGTACGAACGGGAAGGAACGAATTGCGAAAACCTGGAAGAAACGCACCAGTTTCTCAAGCAATTGCGATCGCACATCGACACCAAATACCCCAACCGGATGTTGCTAGCAGAGGCAAATCAATGGCCTGAAGATGCGGCACAATATTACGGCAACGGGGATGAGTGTCACATGAACTTCCATTTTCCCCTCATGCCGCGTTTGTTCATGTCGCTGCGGATGGAAGATAGCTTCCCCATTATCGATATTCTCAAGCAAACTCCCCCCATTCCCGATAACTGTCAGTGGGCATTGTTCCTTCGCAATCACGACGAACTAACCCTGGAAATGGTGACAGATGAAGACCGAGACTATATGTATCGCGTCTATGCCCAAGACCAGGAAATGAGAGTAAACTTGGGTATCCGTCGCCGCTTAGCACCTCTGCTAGGAAACGATCGCCGTCAAATCGAATTACTCAACAGTTTGCTGCTGTCTCTCCCAGGCACACCCGTACTTTACTACGGCGATGAAATTGGTATGGGAGATAACGTTTACGTAGGCGATCGCAACGGCGTCCGCACACCGATGCAGTGGAGTGCCGATCGCAATGCCGGTTTCAGTCGCACCAATCCCCAAAAACTATATTTACCGATTATCGTCGAATCGGAATATCATTACGAAGCAATCAACGTAGAAGCGCAGCGGGCAAACTCCAATTCCCTTTGGTATTTCATGAAACGCCTGATCGCTACTCGCAAACGTTTCCAGGCATTAGGAAAGGGAAGTTTTGAATTCCTCCACCCAGAAAACCGCAAAGTAATTGCTTTCACCCGCACATACGGTGAAGAACATATCTTAGTAGTGGCGAATTTGTCCCGTTTTGTGCAAACGGTGGAATTAGATTTATCGCCCTTCAAAGGTATGATACCGATCGAAATTTTCGGTCGCACTCAATTTCCCCCCATCGGCGAATCGCCGTACTTTATCAGCATCAGTCCCTACGCATTTTATTGGTTTACCCTCAAGCTGCAACCCAGCTTAACCCAACTGCCAAAACCGCAAACACAACTGACAGCTTTAGTTGCTAACGGTAAGTGGGATAATATTTTTGTGCAACCGGAGTCGAAAACAACTCTGGAATCTATTTTGTCCGATTACCTGTACACTTGTCCTTGGTATAGCGAAAAAGACCGCACGATTTCCGCCGCGCATATTGTGGAAGCATTGCCAATTTTTCGCGAGGAAAAAGAAGCGCGGATAGTTTGGTTGCGGGTAGAGTATACCCAAGGAGAACCGCAAACTTACCTGCTGCTGATAGGTTACGCAGAAGGCGAAGAAGGGAAGCAGCTGTTGGCCGAAAATAACGCCTGTGCGATCGCTCGTCTTCAAGTGCAAGGTAAAAAGGAAAATGGCGTTTTGTTTGATGCGATCGCAGATAAAAATTGTCTGACTTCCCTGCTGGATGCGATCGCGCACGATCGCAACCTCAAAGGAATGGCAGGAGAACTGGTCGCCACAACAACCGATCTGTCCTCGCAGCTAACAGCAAATGCAGATTTGGAACCGCATCTTCTCAGAGGCGAACACAGAAATACTTCTGTAATTTACGGCGATCGTTTCATCCTCAAACTCTTCCGCAAACTCGACGAAGGTATTAACCCAGATCTGGAAATTCGCCGCTTTTTGGGCGAGAAAAAACTCTTGAAACATTTTGCCCCCCTAGCTGGGAAACTGGAGTACCGCCGTGCCAAAAGCGCACCCATAACTGTGGGGATATTGCAACAATATATCCAAGATGCCACGAATAGTTGGGACTACACACTCGATAGCTTGCGCGACTACTTCGATCGCGTCATGTCTCAACAGGCGACAACTACTTTAGTACCCGTTTTTTCCGGATCGCTGTTAGAATTGCAGGCAGCAGAAATTCCCGAATTGGCAAGGCAAACGATCGGTTCCTACCTAGCTTTAGCCGAACTGTTAGGTCAGTCTACCGCCGAATTGCACATGACCCTAGCTTCCGATCTAGAAAATCCCGATTTTGCCCCAGAACCTTTTTCATCTTTTTACCAGCGTTCTATTTACCAATACGCACGCAACCTCACAGGGCAAGTATTTTTGTTGTTGAAAAAACGACTCAAGTCATTACCGCCCGATCTCCAAAAATTGGCACATTCTGTTCTGTATCGCCAAGAAGAATTTCTGGGACGCTTCGAGTTAGTCCTCAAACAAAAGATTACTGCCATGCGTACCCGCTATCACGGCGATTACCATCTCGGACAAGTGCTTTACACCGGCAATGACTTTGTGATTATCGATTTTGAGGGAGACCCGACGCGCACTTTAAGCGAACGGCGCATGAAGCGATCGGCCCTGCGAGATGTAGCGACAATGCTGGAATCATTCTATCATGCTGCTAGCATTGCACTCCGCCGCGAGATCGAAAACGGCACTATCCGCCCAGAAAATCTTCCCTTAATGCAACAATGGGCGAATTTCTGGTGTAACTGGGTGAGTGCTGTTTTCTTGAATAGCTATCTGAAAATTGCTAGCAAAGACAGCTTTTTGCCAAAGACCGAACAAGAATTGCAAGTGTTGCTGGATGGCTATGTGCTGGAGAAAATTATCTACGATTTGGGTTACGAACTCAACAATCGTCAAGATTACGTGGCAATACCGTTACAGCGCCTGATCCAATTTTGATTTTTCTGTTTGGATTTGATGTCATATCGTGTCCGGTCGATTAGCCATAGTTAAATATTAGGTACGTTGTTGCGCTTTAGCGCTCTTATTCGGAGTGCGGCATCGCAACTACGTACCTAAGAAATTTTATTGTGGGCGATCGTCCGGACATAATATTTACAACTTTGAGGTTGAAGGGTTTCATACCTACTTCGTCTCTGACTTGGGTGTTTTGGTTCATAATACTTGTGATAGAGACATTAACCGTATAGGAGGTGGAAGTCCCGATAATCTCAAGCTAAAGCCAGCTGAGCAAAAGTTAAACCCTCCTGGTATATCAGTTTTGAAGGGTGGATCGCCTGCGGAGGCTGCCCAGCAGATGAAGAAAGCATTTCCCAACGCCGCAGGGCTGCATGAAGCAGCTAAAGTCGTAGGTTCAACGAATGAAGCGTTAATTAGAAGCGCTGGTTTTGACATTATGCCCGCTCCAACTAAAAAGTTTCCAAACCACCACAGGATTACTCACCCAAATGGTGGCAAGGGATTCAACGATGAAAATCTCAGTAGGCTCTCTGACGTTTTCACCGATACAAGATTGGAGGATTAGCCATGTTTCTTAAACTAATAGAAATTGTTGATTCAATGCAGAATGTAGTGGTTACAGCGGAAGTAGAAGATAAAGGAGAGTATTACTCTGGTTCAGTTAGTCTTGACAAAATGCCTGAAGTCCTTCGTTTAGAATTTGAGGAGTACGAATTGCTCATAAACAATCAGGTTCTCAGCCTACTCGATCAAATTGAAGAACAGATTAGTATTACTTCATTTACAGTCATTTTTGATGATGGTAGAAAGTTTTATGTAGATGATTTGCAAATATTTCCCATATCTGGAACGATATCGTTTAAAGTATCAAAACAGATTATTTAAGATTAACGAATGCTTTTGTTGAGATTTACAGCTAAAAGTAGCCCGTAGGGTGGGCATTGCCCGCTTTCATCCCAAAATTCTTACACAGAGTAGCCCGTAGAAGTCCAATTAATAGTTGATCGTCCAAATACAAACAATATCGACGTTAAATTATTCACCAGAAAACACGCCGATTTGTCGATTGAAAATGCGGCGAACCTCTAGCAATACGGGGTTAATAATAGCTTCAGAACGAGCTTTTTCAGTGCTAGTGGCAATCGCCCAAGGTATGTTGGTTTCTAATAGGGTTTTTAACAGGGTACTAGGTTGAATGGGGTCAAGTTCGGGCAGAAATCTGATTCCTTCTACTGTGGTTAAATTGAAGGCTTCTTTAACTTTGGTAATCGTGGTGAATTGACTGTAGGGCATAATTAGGCAAGGTCGATCTGTTCAAACGCAATTTGACTTGTTGTAGCTGCGAATGCCTACGGTACGGCTAGGCCGATCGCAACTGTCGTGTGTACCCATTATTATGATAGGGTCTCGATCGAAAGTAGGCGATCGCTTTTTTCAGACGGCAGAGGACAGAAGGCTATTGCGTTTATTTCAATTTGTTGCGTTTGTTTCGTTGGTTGTCTATCCAGAATGGAGCCAGAGGACTCCCGTTACACCGAAGGTTAACGGGAGATGAATGGCGACCAAAATATAAACTGAGCGATAGCGAATCATTATTCCGGTGTAGCTTGTTGCTCAACATATTTTTTTAATTGTTCAACTGTAGCGCCCCCACAACTAGCAACAAAGTAAGAACCAGTCCAAAAATACGGTTTGTTGTAGAAATATTTCGGCGCCAACCAGGGATATTCCTTGCGGATTAATCGGCTACTAACTGTTTTTAAGTTCCCGATTAAGGTAGACAGTGGTATGTCAGGTTTGTAATCAATCAGTAAATGTACATGGTCTGACTCCCCATCAAATTCTAGCAATTCTGATTCCCATTTATTTAAGGTCTGTTTTAAGATTTGTGACAGCCGCATTAAGATTTCGCCATTGATTGCAGCTCTACGATATTTTACCACTAAAACGACGTGAGCGTTAAGTCTGTAAACAGACCTGAAACCATGATGGTATGTAGTTGACATTTTTGAGCGCCAAGTGTTAATATACAGATAAGTTTAGCTCAAAAGAACTGATGTTAGATACATTGAAGGTAAGAATTTATCCAAACCGACCACAGGAAATAGCTTTAGCTAAAAGCTTTGGCTGCTCCCGTTTTGTGTTTAATTATTACCTGAATAAAACTAACAATCAGTATCAAGAAACGGGTAAGGGTATGAGCTATTGTGATATGGCGAAAGACCTCACCCAACTTAAAAAGCTACCTGATTACGAATGGCTAACAGAAGTAACTGCTGCTACATTACAGCAAACACTTAAGAACTTAGAATCTGGATTGAAAAACTTTTTTGCTAAAAGAGCAAGATTCCCTAAGTTCAAAAGTAAGCACAGTCAGCAGTCGCTCCGTTACCCGGAAAGCTGTTCGATTAAAAATGGTGGCTTAAAACTTCCCAAACTTGGGATTGTTAAAGCTTCAATCTCAAAAAGTATTAACGCTAAAATTAAATCTGTAACAGTTTCAAAAACGAGTACAGATAAGTATTTTGCTGCAATATTATTTGAAACTGATGATTTAACCAATAAGAAATCAGGGAAAATCACAAGCATTGACTTAGGTTTAAGTAACCTAGTTACTACGTTTGATGGAAAAGACTTTAATCAAGTCGAGCCAATTAAACCTACTAGAAAATATGCTAAAGGTTTAAAACGCAGACAACAAGCTTTATCTAAAAAGAAAAAAGGGTCTTTAAATCGTCTAAAACAAGTTAAAAGAGTAGCAAAAGTCCATGAAAAAATAGCTAACACTAGACTTGATTTCCTTCACAAACTCTCAAGAAAGTTAGTTGACGAAAACCAAGTCATTATAGCTGAGAACCTTTGTATTAAAGGATTAGCACGAACCAAGCTAGCGAAATCAGTATTAGATGCTGGTTGGGGAATGCTGCTTAATTTTATCAGTTATAAGCTAGATAGAGAGGGAGGAATATTTATTCAAGTTGACAGATTCTTTCCCAGTAGCAAACTTTGTAATAGTTGCCAAGTTAAGCACAATTCATTAAATCTCAGCATTCGTGAATGGGTTTGTCCTGAATGTAAAACTCACCATGATAGAGATGAAAATGCCACACAGAATTTATGGGAAGAAGGGATAAGAATACTGTTAACAAATACTGCGGGACACGCAGGAATTCAAGCTTGTGGAGAGAATGTAAGACTCGTTAACAATTGTGTTAAAAAGCAATTCTCATTGAAGCAAGAATCCCCCGTCACAGCGCCAGCTTGACGGGGGAGTGTCAAGGTAATCTCTACTGCTTATAACAAACCTGCAATTCCTACGGAGGCGGATGCCAAGCTCTCTCAAGAAAGTAGCCGCATTCTGGCATCTCTGATTAAGTTAACGCAACAGAAAAAACAACTCAAAGTGGTGGAAGAAGACGGGAGCGAGCAGACAGTTGAGATCCCGGCCACAGCATTTCATTTACTGGTGGATATTCTGTCACAAATGGCTCAAGGCAATGCAGTTACTCTCATCCCTATCCATGCAGAACTGACAACTCAGGAAGCAGCAAAGATTCTGAATGTTTCGCGTCCGTTTGTTGTCAAGTTAATTGAATCGGGTGAGTTACCCTGTCGCCGGGTAGGACGACATCGCCGCGTTTATTTTAAAGATGTAATGAAATACAAACAGCAAATTGATAGTCAACGAATGCAAGTTTTAGATGAACTGGTGGCTCAAGCTCAAGAGCTAAACATGGGCTATGAGTGATGTATGCTCTCATCAAACTTCACCGCTCTTTACGATTCCTGCGTTTTATATCCTGCACCTCTGCGAGATTTTCTGATGCAGTTGGCGCTGACGGATTTATTCAGTGCCAAATAGACTAAGCTAGGGGTTAGGGATTAGGGCGTCGGGGTTAGGGGTAGCTGGAATTAAGAATTTCCTAACTGCCTTGGCGGTTGTTATATATAGGTGAATAGGTGATATTTAGTGATGAATTTTATTAAACTCGGACAAGCTACAGAAGTGGAGGTTATTAACGCGATCGAATCCAATATGTGCGGGCATATCTCGTACTTCGCCCGCCATCTACCTGCAATGGCAGTTATCGATACACCGGAAATGTTACTGATCGATTCCAAATTGCGATCGGATACTTTCAATTTTGTCTGTCGGGTAAATTTTCCTGCATCAGAAGTAGTCGATCGCATCGATTTTGCGATCGACTACTTCCAGAAACGCAACCTTCCTGTCGCTTGGTGGATCGGTGCTAATTCTCAACCTCCTAACCTCACCAAACGTTTGGAAAAACACGGTATTAAACAAGTTGAAGAAGCGCCGGGAATGGCAATGGATTTAAGCGAATTCAATCAAAATTATACCTTGCCTCCAGGTTTAGAAATTCGTCGCGTCAAAAATCTTGAAGAAATTGAAGATTATGCAAATATAATCGCCAGTTGTTGGAATCCGCCAGATTTTTGCGTAATCGAATTTTATCGACAAGCAGCAGCGATCGCATTTCGTCCTGAAATTCCTGTGCAATTTTATATCGGATATTTAGGAAATGAAGCGATCGCCACAACTGAACTCTTCTTAGACGCAGGAGTGGCGGGTATTTACGGTGTCGTAACTCTGGCAAAATATCGCAAGCGCGGAATTGGAACGGCGATGACTTTAGCGGCGCTTTTCGATGCTAAAAAGCAAGGTTATCAAACTGCGACTTTACAAGCTTCTGAAGATGGCAAAAATATTTATGCAAGTCTGGGATTCAGACAATACTGCAATTTCTACGTCTATCAATAAAAATTATGAATGAAATACAGGCAATTATCGAGGCATTTACAGAAAGTCAAAACAACGGCAAAATGGCAGCACTTGCTACGGTAGTTAAAGTGCAAGGTTCCGCTTATCGTCGTCCGGGTGCGAGAATGCTAATTACCGAAGATGGTCACAAAATTGGCGCGATTAGTGGCGGATGTTTGGAAGATGATGTTTGCGATATTGCACAGGAAGTTATCGCTACTGGTAAACCTAATGTCGTTACTTATGATACTACCTCAGATGACGATATTTTCTGGGGTTTGGGGATGGGATGCAATGGAATTATTCAGGTATTAATCGAACCGATCGCTTGCGCTGCGCTTCGCGCAATCGAATCCCAATTTTTGACATTTATCGGCAATTGTTTGCGTCAGCGTTCGGTGGGTGCGATCGCAACTGTGTTTCACACATCAGACAATATTGCTACAAAAATTGGTTCGCGCATATGTGGCGATCGCACTGGGATTATCATCAATCAAATCGCAGATAAGTTTCTCGAACAAAAGGTAATTGCGGATGTAAAAGCAGCACTTGAAAATGAGCGATCGCAAATTCAATCCTACGAATGGAATAACAAAAAAGCAGAAGTTTTCATTGAAGTTATTAAACCTCCCATCTCGCTGCTAGTTTTTGGTGCGGGTGACGATGCTATTCCCGTTGTGCGTTTGGCAAAAGAGTTAGGTTGGTATGTCACGGTAATCGATCGCCGACCCGCTTATGCGACATCAAATCGCTTTCCTTTAGCAGATAAAATTGTAATTAGCAGCGCGGAAAATATCGCCGAATATCTAAGTTTAGATTGTTATACGGTTGCTGTGGTGATGACGCATAATTATTTGTGCGATCGCGATATTTTGCCTACTCTACTTTCCTCACCTTTACCTTACATCGGCATTCTCGGTTCTAGAAACCGCATCGAAAAATTATTTCATGATTTACGACAAGCAAACTTGGCGCTAGATTCAGAACAATTTGAACGCTTGTATGCACCCATCGGTCTCGATCTCGGTGCGGAAACGCCAGCAGAAATTGCCTTGGCAATTATAGCAGAAATTAAAGCTGTTTTGGCAAAGCGTTCTGGTGGCTTTTTACGCAACCGAAAAGCACCAATTCATGACGTGCGATCGAATGGATCTGGCAAACAGTACGATCTTTCCTGTCAATCCAAAATCCAAAATCTAAAATCCAAAATCCTATGACTGTTGGTATTATCATTCTTGCGGCGGGTGCTTCCACTCGCATGGGTACGCCCAAACAACTATTACCCTATGGCAAATCTACCTTATTATCTCATACAATAGAAGTTGCCCTTGCTTCCGGCTGTCATCCCATTATAGTTGTTCTCGGAGCTTATGCCACACAAATTCGATCGCACATTAATCAGTTGACGATCCGAATCGTAGAAAATCCCCAATGGTCAGAGGGAATGAGTTCATCAATTCGAGTAGGTATCCAAGCCTTAGATACTGTTACTGAAAAACCTGAAGCTGTAGTGTTGTGTTTGTGCGATCAACCTTTTATATCAACTCAAGTTATTAATCAATTGATTGAAGTTTATTTTCAAAAAAGTAAGCAAATAATTGCCTCAGAATATGCAGGAATTTTGGGCGTACCTGCTTTATTCGATCGCAGTTTTTTTCCTAATTTAATGAAGTTGAAAGGTGCTGAAGGAGCCAAAAAGATTATTCAAAATCACAGCGATCGAGTTCTCTCAGTTCCTTTTGCAGAGGGGATAGTTGACATCGATACCCCAGAGGAGTATCAGCAGCTGCAAAGCCTAATTTAAGGTGACTGGGTAAAAGGATAATTTGAAATATTAGAGCGGAGACTATCCAAGAAATTATCCAATTTAAATAATTTTTCTATTATTGGCATTACATGGTAATCTCTAACACAGACTTGAAAAGTTAGACATGATACATTCACACCAGAGATCGATCGCTTTACGTCCAGCGCTCTTGAAGGCAGGCATTGCGACCTCTGGATTGTGGTGCCTGAAGTGAAGTTACCGCAAGGGCATCAAAGCAACGATAATTCGACCTTTCTGTCTGCCATAGTATTCGCGAACACAAAAGAGACATATATGTATCGGTTTCAGGTAAGGGCCTACACGCAAAAGGGAGAATCGATCGCACTCGTCGGTTCCACTCCTGAGTTAGGATTGTGGGATGTAACCAAGTGCATAACTTTATGCACCAGTGCTGAAAGCTACCCTTTATGGTGGACAGACATTGAAATAGTTCCCTCGTCGTTAGAGTCAAAAAATTGCCAAAATATCGAATACAAGTACGTGCGAGTTCGTGCAGATGGTAGCGTGCAATGGGAAGCTTTGGGGCTGAATCGTTGGATACCGATCGAAGCTGACAAACTGCCATCTACAATAGTTGTAGAAGATGGCTGGTTAAGTTACGTGCCGCCTTCTCCCTACGGATATTTTAAAGAGTCGATCGCAAAGCCGCTCACCAAAGGAGAAGAGAATTTAAAAATAGCAGTTATTGGCAGTTCTGTAGCCTTGGGATGCAATGCTTGGTTATTGAAAGGTTGGGCTTGGCATTTAGAGCAAGCATTGCATGAAAAATACGGACACACATTAGTAAATGTATCCGAAGTAGGTGCCAATGTCAGCACAACTATTGACAGGTTTCCCCTGGTAGTTGCGCCAGAAAAACCGGATATTGTTATCGTTGCCCTTTCTCTAGGTAACGAGGGATTAGCTTATTGTCCCCCTCACCAACGAAGGGCAGTGCAACGACGTTTTGAAAGTGGATTGCAACAACTCGTAAAAATGATCGAAGAGTTGGGAGCTATGCCAATTTTAGGAGCAGTATACCCGAATGGCGATTACTATCCCGAACATAATTGGTTATTGCAAGATACCCACAATCGAATGCTAAATTGGGGTGTGACCGTGCTGAATTGGCTTGATGCTGTCGATGATGGGGCAGGGCGTTGGAAAGCTGGCACTTGTTTCGATCCGGCTCATCCTAACACGACAGGACATCGCCTGATGTACGAAGCGATCGATCTGAGCTTGTTTGCCATAGACAAATCCAAATTGAACAAAGAAAAACAACTCTCCAATCAGAAACAGGAATTACCAATCTATCGCGATAACAGGGGTTTCCATATCTTTGCCTGTCAACAAGAGAAAAGTTTGCGGGTAATCAATACATCAAAATATACTTATACGATCGCTGCTTATTGGGAAGAATTGCAAGCAGCTATTAAAGCCAAAGCTGGATTGATACCCGGTATTTATATCGCCAAGAATGTTGCCAAAGGTACACTTCCATACTTTTGGGCGCGAGAGGATAGTACGATCGAAACAAGCGTAGATATTCCCCCAGGGGCTGACATTGAATATAGTGCGGCAATCAATCTGTTTTCGCCAAAAATATCCCAAACTTTATACTACGATGGGCATTTGGCACTTTTGAAAGAAAGCGAAAACATCATCCGCATCATCAACGAATCCGACCACGAATATAACATCCACCCAATGTGGAAAGAGGTACGCAGCGCCCTCAAACAAATGCCATCCGGTGTTTATGAAGATCCCCTCGAACCCGATGTGCCGTTTCGCACTATGATGATTGGCAAAGACGGACTGGAAAGCCGAGTCAAAGTGCCAGCAAAATCCTCGGTAATTTTTCAATACAAGTGTAAATTATCGGACATTAGCCGGGTGGGGATTATTCCTCTAGGCGATCGTTGTGCGGCTCGAATGTTGTTATATAAAATGGAGTACGATGGGCCGGCTTTTCCTTTCGATTTAACGCGCAGCACCAATCTTGGGGATGTCGCCGATGCGATCGAAACTGGTTTTCAAGATATGTGGAACCCCCAATTTTTACATTACAATCATGACGAAAGGCGAATATACCACAGCAAGTGGTCGGGTCTATCTTTTGCCCACGAAGTTGAAGACACAGACGACCCATTAAATAATATGTTTCCCGTCTACGAACGAATGCGCGTCCGTTATTCCGCACGTGCCGAACGCTTTTGGTATACGCTACAAAATTGCGACGAAGCGCTGTTTATTCGCACGGGTGTAACTAATCGCGGTTATGTGATAGATTTGCTGGATAAGCTGGAAGCAAAATGTCAGGGAAAACCTTTCCGCGTCTTGCTAATTTCTCTCCAATCTTCCGATGAATTTGCGGGACTTCCCAAGGTGCTGCATTATAATTTGGAGTTCAATCCAGATAAAATGTATGATGATTTGGGATATTGGATGTACTGCACAGACGTGATGCGAGGAATTATCGAATCTCTTGGCGTATCGAGTAAAAATTTGTTTTGGTGTCCCCCCAATCCACCCAAAAATAAACCGAAAACACAAGAGAATGGGTAGGATTGGTTAATTTGGCTGTGCGATCGCACGGTGCTATTTATGGATAATGGATATGGTGCGATCGTCACGCTAAAATAGAGAAGTTAACACCTTTATCTTGCATGAGTGATACCATCTACATTGAAACCAGTATTTTTGGCTACTTGACAGCTAGATCGACTAAAAACCTGATTCTTGCTGCGAATATTGAAGTAACGCGAGACTGGTGGGAAAATTATCGCGATGCTTTCGATATATACATTTCGCAAATTGTTTTAGATGAAGCAGCCTTGGGCGACTCAGAGATAGCTGCCAAGCGGCTTGAAATCTTGCAGGGTATACCATTACTGAAGCCGAGCGAGGCGGCTCAAGATCTGGTAATTCAATTTTTAGCAAGAAGTAACCTTCCAGATAAAGCTGCTAATGATGCAGCACATATTGCCATAGCTACTGTTCACGGTATGGACTATCTTCTAACGTGGAATTGTAAACACATAGCAAATGCCCAAATTCAGAAAAAGCTGATACAGATTTGTGCTGACTTTGGGTACGAGCTACCAACGATTTGTACACCTTATGAATTAATGGGAGAGGATGTAAATGTTGACAAATGAAATTTTAGAGGAAATTTATCAATTTCGAGAAGCTCATGCTAAATCATTTAATTATGATGTAGCTGCTATGTTTGCAGACTGGCGGAAGAGAGAAGCTGAAAGTGGTAGAGAGTCAGTAACCTTACCTCCGAAGAAAAAGTATAATAAATCGCTGCATCATACCGCCTAAGAAGCGAATTGTGGCGATCGCGCTGTGCTATTTATGGATAATGGAGATGGTGCGATCGCATAGTTAAGATTATGGGCTAGATGCCACCTGAACTAGAAACGGGTAAACTATATGTACGGATACAAAAGACAATATCCATGCCGAGGAAAATTCGCGCATTGAAAGCTCAGATTGCGCGTGAAGGCTTTGTTTATCTGCCCAAGCGCGGCAAAGGTAGCCATGAGCGATGGCGACATCCTCTATTGAGAAAAACACTGACAATTCCAGGTAAAGATGGAGATGATGTACCAGTCTACCTAGAAAAACAGTTGGCACAATTATTAAGTGAACTGGAAGCTCTCAAGGAGGACGAGGATTTATGAATCGATACAGTATGATTATTCAATGGTCTGATGAAGATGGGCTTTTCCTAGTCACTATCCCAGAATTTAGCGATCGCGTTGTGATGCCTTGTACTCATGGTAAAACTCGCGAAGAAGCAATTCGTAATGGTGAAGAAGTGATTGAAATGTATTTGGAAGCTTGGCAAGCAGAAGGTGAATCTATCCCTGAACCTAGTACGCTTCAAATTGCCTGATTATTATTCTAAACATACATTTTAGCTAAAGTGATGCTACAAGAATTCAGTACATTACCAAATCTGAAACTAGCAGATAGGCAAAGATTACCAGAGTGTTCTGCAATCTACTTTGCGATCGCTCGCGATCAAGTTCTCTACGTTGGTCTAGCAACAAATTTAAGAAATCGTTGGCAAAATCATCATCGGTTGCTGCAGTTGGAAGCAGTTAATCGAAGGTGCGAAGTTAGGCTATTTTGGTTGAGTTGCGCTCAAAATCAGCTTAATGAACTAGAACGCCAGTATATTGAGTATTATACTCATACCTAAAAGAGCAGTATCCTAAAATGCAGGCTATCAATGACGATCCAGTACCAAAGTTGTTGTTTTAAACCAGAAGTTCTTTCGGAATTAGAAAGTGTAAAGAAAAGCGTTTTCGTGTTAAAATAATAAAAAAAATCCGAAGTTATAATTATGGCCAAAAGTTTAGCAATTCAACTAACGGACGAATTAGAGCAACAGTTGTTGCAACGGGCTAACAAACTAAATATTTCTTTAGAAAGCTTAGTTTTGCAGTCTCTAACTCAATTAGTTAATTCGCCAAATCCAGATGAATTCGAGCCAATTTTACCGTTATTAGGTACATTAACTGCAACAGTTGATGACATTGGCGAAAACCACGATCGCTATATCGGTAGTTCTTTACAACAGGAAATTGCTAGTGTAGAATAAAGTATTTATAGATATTTCTGGATAGGATGAATTATTTTAACGCCAGAATGTTATAATCAAAAATCACAATTGATTTGTTAAAACACAAAGCAACAAATACTAAATAGCAACTAATTAACTAACGTGAATCTACCACCGATCGATCGCGCTCACCAAAACCCAAACAAAATCGCCATTGTCGCCACTGAAGGAGCATTTACATATCATAATTTGCTCCAAACTTCTGCTCAAATCGCTACCAAACTTCTGGAAAATATCCCAGATTTACAAGAACAGCGCGTTGCTTTTCTGATTCCTTCGGGATTTCAGTATGTCGCTACACAATGGGGGATTTGGCGTGCGGGTGGGATAGCTGTCCCTTTGTGTGTTTCCCATCCCCGACCTGAGTTAGAGTATGTAATTGCAGACTCAGGCGCTGCAATTATCATCGCACATCCAGATTTTGAGGCTGTATTGCGTCCGATTGCGGAAGAAAGAAATTTACGATTTATCCTCACTTCGGAAACTCTCCCGTCAGAAGTTGCTTTACTCCCAGAAATCGATCTTACCAGACGATCGTTAATCCTTTATACTAGCGGTACAACTGGAAAACCAAAGGGTGTTGTTACCACACATGAAAATATTCAAGCGCAAGTAACTAGCTTAGTTTCTGCTTGGGAATGGACATCAAACGATCGCATTTTGCACGTCTTACCGCTGCATCATATTCACGGCATTATTAACGTGCTAACTTGCGCCTTGTGGAGTGGCGCTGAGTGCCATATGCTGTCCAAATTTGATGCAGAAATAGTTGGCGATCGCATAATTCGCGGTGACTTAACTTTATTTATGGCTGTCCCCACAATTTATGTCAAGTTAATTACCGCTTGGGAAAATGCAGATCGCGATCGGCAACAAAAAATTTCCGCCGGCTGTGCTAAAATGCGTCTGATGGTTTCAGGCTCCGCAGCTTTACCCGTCCGAGTATTAGAAAAATGGCAAAATATTAGCGGTCACTTTCTGCTGGAACGCTACGGAATGACCGAAATTGGCATGGCTTTATCTAACGCTTTGCACGGTGAAAGATTCGCGGGATATGTAGGCAAACCTTTGCCGCAAGTAGAAGTTAGATTAGTAGATGAAAACGGAGAATTAGTCACTCCGGGAACACCGGGAGAACTCCAAGTCAAAGGTGCAGGAGTTTTTCGAGAATATTGGCAAAAACCGTCAGCAACAGCCAAAGCATTTCGCGATAGTTGGTTTTGTACTGGCGATTTGGCAGTAGTGGAAAATGATAACTATCGCATTCTGGGACGGATTAGCGTCGATATTATCAAAACTGGCGGTTATAAAGTTTCGGCTTTGGAAATTGAAGAAATGCTGCGAACTCATCCAGATATTCAAGATTGTGCAGTTGTTGGTGTTGCAGATGCAGAATGGGGAGAGAGAGTTTGTGCAGCTTTGGTATTAAAATCGGGAAGTAATTTAACTTTAGAAACTCTCAGAAGTTGGGCAAAAGAGCGATTGGCTACCTACAAAGTTCCTACCAAAATTCAAGTTGTGGAAGAGTTACCTCGCAACGCGATGGGAAAAGTGACGAAGCCGAACGTGGCGAAGCTATTTGATGCTATTTGATATAGTTTCCGGTACGCTACAGGACAGGATTTTATCGCACCGTCAGCAGGACTCGATCGTCAAAAATTTGCCAAATTACCAAAGATAATTTGTTTGAATAACAAGTAATGCTACCATTTCATCATTGGCAAAGGATTTCGCCGATAGGTCAATAATTCTGCCTTCGCCAGATTAAACAGAATTTGATGAAATCCTAAGTTCGGAAATGTATCTAAAACTTTCTGAATATCATGCTTCGATAACCCAAAGGATCTGATACCCTTTGATACATCAACCCAGTCCGCTTTTCTAAATACTTCAACTAAAGGATACTCACTATTTCTATATTTTGTAATTTGATGGTGTCGCTCTATCATCAACTCAATTTCATTTGACCACTGTTCTTGGCTATTCTCCTTCAAATATTTTTTGGCCAACTTTACAGAAGGAGCTAAATAATCGACTGTCTTGTCTGTCCATATTCCCAGGTCGTGAAAACAACCAGCAACGATCGACTTTTCTCGATCGTCTGGGGTACATTGATGTAGCATCAGGCAGAAATTAACGACTCGATAGACATGGTTTTTATAGGGTTGATAGTTACTTCCCATCGTTTCCTGCCACGGAGCGAGGATTTTTTCTAACAAAGGGATGTCTGCGAGAATTTCCATTAAATTTACGGCACTGAGTATGGTAGAAACCGCTTTGAGGTGTCCGGTACGCTACCGGACAGGATTTTATCGCACTGCGAGCAGGACTCGATCGTCAAAAATTTGCCAAATTACACCAACTTCCCGGAAACCGGCATCGCGCAGTCCAGCTTCGTGTAAGTCGAGAATTGGTTCGTAATCAGTATATCGCTCTCCAAAACGGCGATCGCGCTCTTGGAGCAATTCTTTCAATTCTGGCTCTTGAGCTAGTGCTTGCCACCAACTGTTCCAGTCTTCCACACCTCGTTCCTGAAAAGCTTGCTTCTCCTGACGCGCACTCAAAGTTTTCGATATCTGCCGAAAAGTTCCCAAGTGAAAGGGAAAAGGCATAATATCACCGTTGAGAAAGACGCCACCCAGACGGATTAACTGCGCCAACTGTTTGTAAACTTGCAGTAAGCGATGAGGAGGTAACCAGTGCAGCGCCGTTGTCGTCAGCACCGCATCTACTTGCGTTTGTGCGATCGCTTCCATCCAATTATCTGCCATCAGATCCGCTTCCACCCAACGCAGACGACCGTTCGCATCGCCCAAAGCGCCTTGACCGATCGCTAAAAGTACGGGATCTATATCTACAGCGACACATCTAGCTTTTGGGAAGCGTTTCAGAAGACGCTGACTGATAGCCCCCGGCCCGCAAGCTAAATCGAGAGCCACAAATTCAGCAGGCATTTGCAGCTCGATCGCATCTAACATTGCCTGAAAACGCGCTTCCCGATGCGGTATATAACCTGTTTGCTGTGCGTCCCAACGTTGCAGCCAACTTTGCCAGTCAATTTTCGATTTGATATTTTGCATAAACTTGTCCTACAAATCATTTTTTCTCCCCCACTCCCCCACTCCCCCACTCCCCCACTCCTTAACCCCTTGGATCTAGCCAACTTTCCAAACTTTCAGCTAAGGCATTAAAACCGAACGCCGTCACCAAAATTGCCACACCGGGAGCAATTACCAGACGGGGAGCCGCCTGCATAAAGGGCCTTGCATCTACGAGCATTGTCCCCCACTCTGGGTACGGGGGCTGAATGCCCAATCCCAGAAAGCTCAATCCGGCAATCGCGAGTATAGCGGCTCCCACGTCCAAGCTCAGCTGCACCAGGATTGGGCCTAAAAGCGCGGGCAATAAATGTACACGGATGATGTAGAGA
Organism: Aerosakkonema funiforme FACHB-1375; assembly: GCF_014696265.1. Lineage (GTDB taxonomy): Bacteria > Cyanobacteriota > Cyanobacteriia > Cyanobacteriales > Aerosakkonemataceae > Aerosakkonema > Aerosakkonema funiforme_A. The sequence goes on from NZ_JACJPW010000037.1 coordinate 43,667, forward strand.
GGACTTCCGCCCAAAGCAAAAGCGGCTTCCACGAATGCAGTAGACTTTGCACAGAGAACTTGGCTTCGCACCAACCGTGCGTAGGTCGGCCACCAACCGATGGTCAGCGCTAAAACTAAATTGGGGAAACCAGAACCTAAAATGCCGACCAAAGCTAATGCTAATATTTGTTTGGGCAGAGCCAGAAATAAATCCACAAAGCGCATCAAAATTTCATCGACGACGCCGCCAAAGTAACCGGCACACACACCGATTCCCACACCGATCGAAGCGCTCAAACACAGTACGATCGCTGTGAGGGTAATGGATACTTGTCCCGCCCACAAAAGCCGACTAAGAATATCTCTTCCCAGGTGATCTGTACCCAATAAATGTTGCCAAGTGGGTGTACTCAGACCCAGGTTGAGGTCTTGAGCGGCTGGATCGTAAGGTGCGATCGCGGGAGCAAAAATGCTGGCTATGACGTTGAGCAGTGCTAGCACAATAGCAATCGATGATATGAGATTAGCTTTTTGCCAATGATGGAGAGCGATCGGCATCATTACCATTACTCCAAACGAATGCGGGGGTCAATCAAAGCGTAGGCGATATCGGCGATCGCATTAACTACAACCATCACAAAAGCAAATAATAACACCATTGCTTGGATAACGGGAATGTCCCGAAATTTTATCGAAATGATGTAATAGTTGCCTATTCCCGGCCAAGAAAACAATGTTTCCACAATTACAGAACCGGCGACAATATGGCTGAATTGATTTGCCACCACCGTCAGCAAGGGTACAGCAATATTAGGTAAGGCGTGGCGTATCCAAACCGCTCCTTCCGAGAGTCCTTTTGCCCGTGCGGTTTGCAGATAATTTTCATGCTGCACCTGTAGTAACGTGGAACGGGTGAGACGCTCAAGACGTGCGGCATTAGCGAGCCCCAAAGACAAAACAGGTAAGATTAAATACTCCGCTCCGCGCATTCCGTAGGTAGGCAACCATCCCAAATAAATGGAAAATACCAAAATGAGCAGAAAAGCTAGCCAGAAGTCTGGAATTGAGACGCTGAGCAGGGATAGTGTACGGCTGAAATTATCCCACCAAGAGTTGCGTTTTTGAGCGGAAATTAGCCCGCTCGGAATGCCGACGATCGCGCTGAAAAGAGTGGTCGCTCCTGCTAACAAAAGCGTCGGTGCTAGACGCGAACCAATTTCTGCGATCGCAGGCTTACCGGTGCGGAAAGAGTAACCGAAATCACCCCCGATCGCATGACTCGCCCAAGTGAAGTATTGCTGCCAAGGTGATTTATCCAAGCCGTACTCGGAGCGAACTACAGCAGCTTCTTGCTCTGTTGGCAACCGCCCGATACGCGATCGCACAATCATTACAGCTGGGTCTCCCGGTGCTAGGTAAGTTAAGAAAAAAACTAGCACACTGGTTGCCACCAGCACTGCCGCCGAGCCGACCAGACGCTTCACCAAAAATTGAAACATAGTTGATTGTTTATTGCGATTTCTTCGTCACCTCTTGCAGGTCAAGTTCGTACTCAGTCCCCGCCAATTTAAATCCTGTTACCTTGTTACTCACAGCATAAACTCGATTTGAGTAAACTATAGGGATAGCAGCGACATTTTCATCCATAAATTTCTGGATTTCTACATAAAGATTTTGTCGCTCTTTCTCATCTTTAGTTGCCAAAACCTTATCGATCGATTTGTCTAACGTGGGATGACCATATACTCCTCCGTGTTCGGCGTATTTGCTAGATGAGTGAAACATCTGCTTTAAACTCAAATGAGGGTCGTAGGGAGAACCCCAAGTAAGGTTAATTGCGAGATCGAATTGTTTCTTCATCAGAGCGTCGTTCCACGCACCGGAATCAACCAAGCGCACATCCACAGCCACACCAATTTCGCGCAATTGCGCTTGAATTACTTCCCCCATAGATTTAGCTTGCGGGGAAGAATCTCCATCAACTATCAGCGTTAATTGCAGAGGCTTACCATTCTTTTCGAGAATGCCATTTTTCCCCGATTTCCATCCAGCCTCAGCCAGCAAAGTTTTTGCCTGTTCGGGATTGTAGGCATACAATTGCGGATTTGAGTAGTTTACGTAGGGTATCTTGGGTGCGAAAATCCCTTTGGCCGGAGTAGCTAAATTGCTGAAAACTTTGCTGGCAATAGCTTCGCGGTTAATCGCGTAGCTGAAAGCTTGTCGCACGCGCACGTCACCGAGAGGGGGGCGATCGTAATTAGTTTGGATAAAATAAGTTGTGCTTCCCGGTGCGGTCAATAGCTGAACTTTGGGGTCGTTTTTCAGCGTGGTTACGCTCTCTAAAGGGATACCGCCAATGCTGTCGCCGCCAATGAGTGTTGCTTGACCGCTCATCAGCGCTGCAACGCGAGTTTGGGCGTCGGGAATCACATCAAAAACTACCTCATTGAGCTGCGGTTTAGTTCCCCAGTAGTTTTGATAAGGGGTAAAAACTGCACGTTGCGTTGGGTTATCTACTTGCACCTGCCAAGGGCCGGTTCCTACAGGCTTGAGATATTTTCCGGTTGCGTCTGTGGCTTTGGGACTGAGAAATCTGACAGGTCTGACCAGCGCAAGTTCCTGAATAGCTCCATAGTAAGGTTCTTTCAATTGCAACGTCAATGTGTATTTATCTGGTGTGGCGATCGATTTTATCTTGTTGGCAAGCGGTAGCCAGTCATGATCTTTCGTTCCCACCCAGCGTTGCAAGTTCCACTTGGCAGCTTCGGCGTCGAAGGGCGTTCCGTCGTGGAATGTCACACCCTCTCGCAACTGGAAAGTCAAGGTTTTGCCATCCTCCGAGAGTTTCCAGGATTTGGCCAGCGCTGGTGCGATCGAGCCATCTTGCAGGTAGCGAACTAGCGGTTCGTAGACGAGATCCAATGCTGGAAAACTTGACTTATAGTTGTGTGGATTCAAGTCGCCTATTTCACCGCCTATGGCAACGGTAAAAACTTGCTGAGTTGGCGAGGAATTTGCATTAGTTGCTTCGCCTGAAGAAGGTTTGTTGCTACCGCAACCCGCAGTCATCAATAAAGCAACTAAAGATAAGCTTAATAACAAGGGTGATGTCTTCACAATTAATTTTCTCCCACCTTCAGAACCAACAAATTTAATAATTTTCAGACTGGGCAAAGAAACCGGGTTTCTCTGAAAAATTGTCGCTGGGGAAATATAGATCTAGGCAGAAACCGGGTTTCTCTGAAAAATTGTCGCTGGGGAAATATAGATCTAGAAAGCCGGTTTCTAGGATGAGCGATCGCCAAATCCTAAAAACCAAAGAACATCCTCAGCGTACCCGTGTAAAGAGTACCTTCGCTACTGCGGTTGCCGGGATTGGTAATCACCTGTACAAAGGGTGTGATACTGATATTGTCATTGACAGGAAAGCGGTAAAAAGCTTCCATATTAAGTTGAGTCACGTCGCCCACCGAACTTTCCACAAACGGCTGACCCACAGCAAATCCAGCCGAAGTACCTTTTCCTAAAATATCTGGGAAGGAAAATCCTCCCATCCAGTAAATTGGCTTGGCATCATCGTCTGTCGTACCAGTAAATAAAACATCGCTGTAGTCTAAGGCATAACCAAAACGACCGAAAAGGGCAATCCCTTTAATAGGAACAAATTCAAAGTTACTGGCGATCGTACTATAGCCATCGCCACCCTGAGAACCTAAACTGTAACTGAGTCGTAAAGCAAACCTTTCTGACGGGATGTACTCTGCTTCAAATACAGTTAAATTAGGATCGCCAAATAGCCCGCCTCTTTTATCTTTACCTGCCCGACTCGGGTCGCTAAAAAATACGTTTGTAGTTCTGGAATCGGGATCGGCAGCTGCATCGGCACGATAAACTGCTTTGAAGGTCAGCGGCCCTTGGCCTGGATTCCAAGTCAGAGCAACGCCGGAACCTGTGGGGTCACCTCCTAATAGCAGTGGGTTGTACAGAAATAGAAACGTAGAGAAGTCTAACGAACTATCATTGGCGTATCTGTTGAAATCTACATAGTCGGCGGTATTGCCTCTAGCAAAGATAGACGCCTGCAAGTCATCAGTTATCGGGAAATTATATCTTAATCGCCTAATGCGTACTTGGGGGTTGAAACCAGAATAATCTAAGAAACTGAGAATGGCTGGAGTAAGGTTGCTAGCTTCATTTACCGCACTGCCAGTACCCATTACAAGTTGGGTTAAGAGCTGGTCTTTGCCTGTGAAGCTGCTGCGGAAATTTAACAGTAAATAAGTGAACAAGGTGGCGTTAGGATCGTCGCGTTCGGGAGACTCACCCTGAATGGTGCCAGTGTTCGCAGCCCAAATTAACCAACCGCTTAGCTTGGTGGTAGTGGAGAATTGCTCGGCTTCTAGAGTTGCTATTTTTGGTTCTAAACTGTCTATCCGACCTCGCAGTGTGGCTAGTTCTGCCTGAAATTCTGTGGCGACGCGATTGAGGGCGGCTAAATCTTCCGGTCGGACAGAGTTTTTACCCCCAGCTGCAATCAGCTCGGTAATCTTTTCCAAGCAAGCATTTAAACCGGCGGCAAATTCATAGCGGGTCATGGCTCGATTGCCTCGAAATGTCCGATCTGGATATCCCTCAAGACAACCGTATAGCTCAACCAAATTCTGCAATGCTTGAAATGCCCAATCTGTTGGCTGCACGTCGGATAGTTGGGAAACCGAGTTGACTTGACCCATTCCTCTTGTGTGGGTAGATGCTTTTCTATATGGGTTAATCAGTGGGAGGGAAGTGTCAGGCTGAGTGGGTGTTAGTTCTGGCTCTAAGGCAACGGGAGAAAGTCGATCGCGGTTGTTTTTACCAGGCTCTACAATGGGAGTATCTGGAAAACTGGTAGTGAGGTTTGTCAGATCGCCTGTTTGCTCTACAACTAATTCTTCTAGAGCGATCGCTGTTTGTCCTCTTGTTCCGCAAGACAAAAAGTAGCTAGTACTCAGAATCGCTAAACTCAGTTTTAAAACTTTACAGAATATTTTTGACATCACACCTACAGAAAGCTCCTCTACCGTTGCTTATTCTGAGTTGAGCTGTTGTCTTCGTCAAAAGACAAGCGGTCAAACTTTTCTCAACCTACCTCACGATCGAAAGATTAAATAAAAATTATAATCGTTTAATGACGATAAAGTGATTAAAAAATTAATTTTAATCACAAATATTCCATTTCCGGCTTGTCGGTTAAAATTGTATTCTTATATAACAAAGTAAATATTTTTACTTTAAATACCTGCCACTACTTAGGGTTTGTTGTGCCCTCTATCTAACTAACTAATAACTGCGCTCCCGCAATATCATGTTCATTTAGTTACTTTAACTTTATTTAAATATACGTAGAAAATCTTTAAGTTGAGTTTGACGAATTGTCTTTTGACAAGGCGAGGAGCTTCAGGGATACTTGTCACTCTGCCAGCTTTATTTATATATACGTAAGTACAGAATATGTAAGTTGAGTTTGACAAATTGTCTTTTGACAATGGCAGGAGCTTACCGAATACTAAATATTCAGTTTATGCGGCGATATTTTTAAGCAGCCGCAGAAACGAGATACTTATTGGTAATCGATCTTCACCCCAATTAGCATGGCAATTGGGTAAAACTGTAGCGGGGAAAAAGTATATATGAAACAGGTGCATCAAAACTCACAGATCGGCAAAAATATCTTCAGTCCAAAAGAAGAATTTTCCACACTGGTAGAGTTACTTCGCTGGAGAGCGCACCAGCAGACAGAGCAGCGAGCTTATACTTTTCTTCTTGATGGAGAAGTAGAAGAAACTTATTTAACTTATGCAGATTTAGATAGTAAAGCTAGAGCTATTGCAGCGATGCTGCAAAACTTTGTGAAGAGTGGAGAGCGTGCGATCCTGCTTTATCCGCCAGGTTTGGATTATATTGCGGCGTTTTTCGGTTGCTTGTATGCTGGGGTAATTGCCGTGCCTGCTTATCCGCCTCAGTTTAATCGATCGATGTCGCGACTGCAAGCGATCGTAGCCGATGCAGACGCAAAAGTTGTACTCACAAATGAACAGATTTTAGCTAATAAGTCAAAAGCAATTACGCACGCTCCCAACTTAGAAAATTTACAATGGTTGGTTACAGATGGGATTGATTGCCATAGAGAAAATAACTGGCAAGAACCACCAATAAAAGGCGAAAATTTAGCATTTTTGCAATATACTTCCGGTTCCACAGCAACGCCAAAAGGCGTGATGGTAAGCCATCAAAATATTTTGCATAACCAGCGATTGATTCAAACAGCTTTCGGACATACAGAGGAATCGATCGTCGTTGGTTGGTTGCCGCTTTTTCATGATATGGGATTGATCGGGAATGTGCTTCAACCTTTGTATTTAGGGATTCCCTGCATTCTCATGTCGCCGATGGCTTTTCTGCAACGTCCCGTCCGTTGGTTACAAGCGATTTCTCGCTACAAAGCTACTACCAGTGGTGGGCCAAATTTTGCTTACGATTTGTGCGTTAAACAAATTTCTGACGAACAAAAAGCGAATCTCGATTTAAGTAGTTGGTCAGTGGCTTTTAACGGTGCAGAACCGATTCGTGCAGAAACACTTCATAACTTTGCAAATGCTTTTGCATCGTGCGGTTTTCGTCCCGAAGCTTTTCATCCCTGCTACGGAATGGCAGAAACAACTTTAATTGTTTCTGGTGGTTTGAAGGAAAACGCGCCAAAAATTCAATCTATAGAAAGTGCAGCTTTACAGCAAAATCGAGTAGTTACTATCGATCTGGAAAATACTTCTTGCCAAAATATTGTGAGTTGCGGTCAACCTCTTAAAGATACGCAGGTTGTTATTGTCCGTCCCGATAGTTTAACTCGCTGTCAACCTGATGAAGTTGGGGAAATTTGGGTAGCAGGTGGGAGTGTAACTCAGGGTTATTGGCATCGATTAGAAGAAACAAAACGCACTTTTCATGCTTATTTGACAGATAGCAGGCAAGATGACTGCTCTCAGGATAGCAGGCAAGATGCCTGCTCCACAAGAACATTTCTTCGCACGGGAGATTTAGGATTTTTACATGAAGGCGAATTGTTTGTTACGGGTCGTCTGAAAGATTTAATTATTATTCGCGGTCGCAATTACTATCCGCAAGATATCGAACAAATAGCTCAACAAAGTCATCCAGGATTGCAAGCTGGTAGCAGTGCGGCTTTTGCGGTGGAAATTGCTGGTGAAGAAAGATTGGCTGTAGCTTTGGAAGTGAAGCGAACTTATCTGCGAAACTTAAATAGCGAAGAGATAATCGCTGCTATTCGGGGTGCGATCGCAGAAAATTACGAATTGCCAGTTTGTGCGGTATTGCTACTCAAAACTGGCAGCATTCCCAAAACTTCTAGCGGCAAAATTAAACGTCAAGCTTGTCGCCTTGGGTTTTTAGAAGGCAGTTTGGATGTGGTCGCCAGCAGTATTTTAGAAGCATCTTATATTGCGGAACCGCAAGATAATCTAACTAGCGAAGATTTACTGGTAATAGAACCAGAATTGCGCCTATCTCGGTTAGAATCTTATCTTCAGGAACAGGTAGCCAAGATCCTGAAAATCCATCCGTCTCAGTTGACTTCGCAACAACCTTTAAATTATTTAGGATTGGATTCATTAACAACGTTTGAATTAAAAAACAACATTGAAATTAATTTCGGCGTGGTTTTGCCTGTAACCAGTTTCCTCAATGGTGGAAATATTTCTCAGTTGGCGATCGAAATCCTCGGACAATTAAAGGGGGAAACGGGGAAAGAGAAAAGTGAAAAATATAATCCCGATCGCCGATGGCTTTCTTCCGGTCAAAAATCACTTTATTTCTTGCAGGAATTAGCGCCAGATAGTGCAGCTTATAATATTGCGGGTGCTGTTCGCATTCTGGAAAATGTAGATGTTGCTGCTTTGCAACGCGCTTTTCAGAAGATTGTCGATCGCCATCCAGCTTTGCGAACAAGTTTCATCACTTCTGAAGGAGAAACTGTTGCACGAATTAATGAAAATGTAAAAGTTTGCTTTTCGACGGAAAATGCGGCGAGTTGGCGTGAGGATTACTTAAACGATCGCCTGATTGCAGAAACTCACCGTCCTTTCAATTTAGAGGAAGAATCGTTACTGCGAGTCAATTTGTTTGTGCGTTCGCTACAGTCACATATTCTATTGCTTGTTGTCCATCACATCGTTGCTGATTTCTGGTCTTTGGCTGCGATCGCAAAGGAATTAGGAATACTATATAAAGCGGAAAAAAATCGTACTTCAGTTGCTCTTTACCAACCAGCATTACATTATTCCGAGAGCGTTTCCTGGCAAATAGAAATGTTGACCGGGAAAGCAGGAGAAAGACTTTGGCAATATTGGCAAAAGCAATTAGCAGGCGAATTGCCAGTTTTGAATCTACCAACTGATAGACCTCGATCGCCAATTCAAACTTATCGCGGTGCAACTCATTATTTCAAACTGAATGCGGAATTAAGTCAACATTTGAAAAGTTTTAGTCGCGAGAAAGGAGCAACCCTTTACATGACTTTGTTGGCAGCTTTTCAAGTGTTACTTTATCGCTATACGGGACAAGAAGATATTTTAGTCGGTTCGCCTACGGCTGGTAGAAATCGAGCGGAATTATCGGGAATAGTTGGCTATTTCGTCAACCCGGTAGTGATGCGATCGAACCTTTCGGGAAATCCAAATTTTGCGGCATTTGTTGACAAAGTGCGTCAAACTGTGCTAGATGCTTTTGCACATCAAGATTATCCGTTTGGATTATTGGTAGAGCGACTTTTGCCAGTAAGAGAAGCGAGTCGATCGCCGCTTTTCCAAGTTATGTTCGTTTTGCAGAAATCCCATTTGCCAGAGTTAGAAAGTTTGGCATCGGTAGCATTGGGAGAAACGGGAACGCGGATAAAATTGGGCGAACTGGAACTGGAAAGTTTGGCGCTCCAACAGCAGACGAGTCAATTCGATTTGACACTAACGATGGGTGAAGTGAATGGTTCCCTTTCGGCTGCGTTTCAATACAATACAGATTTGTTCGAGGCTGCCACAATTGCGCGAATGGCAGGACATTTTCAGATATTACTGGAAAGTATTATTGCCAATCCAGAACAACCGATTTCAACTTTACCGATGCTGACGGAAAAAGAGCGGCATCAGTTAGTTGTGGAATGGAATAAGACCGATATTGATTACAAGAGCGATGTTTGTTTGCATCAATTATTTGAGGCGCAGGTAGAAAAGACACCCGATGCGGTGGCGGTAATCTTTGAAAAAGAACAACTTACTTATCGGCAACTGAACCAAAAAGCCGATCGACTGGCGAATTACCTGCAAAATTTAGGCGTAGCGCCGGAAGTTTTGGTGGGAATTTGCATGGAACGCTCTTTAGAAATGGTAGTCGGTCTTTTGGGAATTCTGAAAGCAGGCGGCGCTTACGTACCTTTAGATCCTAGCTATCCTCACGAGCGTTTGGCCTTCATGCTCGCCGATGCAGGAGTTGATATCTTATTAACTCAAGAACGACTTCTGGAAATTCTACCAAAATACAATGCGAAAGTCGTTTGCTTGGATAGAGATTGGGAAACCAAACTAGAAATTCAAAATCAAATCGAAAATCCCAAATCCCAAATCCCAAATCCCGAAAGCTTGGCTTACGTCATCTATACTTCTGGGTCAACAGGTAAGCCGAAAGGAGCGATGAACACGCACAAAGGAATTTGCAATCGTTTGTTGTGGATGCAGGATGCTTACCAATTAACATCGAGCGATCGCGTATTGCAAAAAACTCCTTTTAGCTTCGATGTTTCGGTGTGGGAATTTTTCTGGCCTTTGATAACTGGTGCAACTTTAGTTGTCGCTAAACCGGGAGGTCATCAAGATAGCGCTTATCTGGTGAGGACGATCGCTGAAGAAAAGATTACCACTATTCATTTTGTTCCCTCAATGTTGCAAGTGTTCCTGGAAGAGGAGGGATTAGAAAGTTGTAACTGTCTGAGACAGGTAATGTGCAGCGGGGAAGCGTTGCCTTTCCAACTGCAAGAGCGTTTCTTTGCTCGTTTAGATGCAGAACTGCACAACTTGTACGGGCCAACAGAAGCCGCCGTGGATGTCACCTTCTGGGAATGTCAGCGAGAGAGCAATCTATCCACAGTTCCCATCGGTCGTCCAATTGCCAATACGCAGATTTATCTGCTGGACGCTAATTTGCAACCTGTGCCAGTGGGAGTTCCGGGGGAACTGCACATCGGCGGTGTGGGAGTGGCGCGAGGTTATCTCAACCGACCCGAACTTACTGCTGAGCGGTTTATCCGTAACCCATTCAACCAGAATTTTGAGACCAATTGGTCTCAAAATTCTGAGGAAGAAAATTTTGGAACCAATTGGTTCCAAAATTCAGAATCGCGCCTGTACAAAACGGGGGATTTGGCCCGTTACCTACCGGATGGCACGATCGAATATTTGGGACGAATAGATCACCAGGTAAAAATTCGCGGTTTCCGAATTGAGTTGGGAGAAATTGAGGCGGCGTTGCAGCAACATCCTAACCTGCGGGAAGCGATCGTTTTAGTTCGGGAAACCGAGTCTGGCGAAAAACTACGAAAAGTCAATCTAGTCAGTCACCTGGAAGAAGACACTCAAATAACTGGTTTGCGCCGCTTATTAAAAGGTAAACTGCCGGAAGAATCGTCAGAGCAACCTGTTGAAAAGCGATTGGTAGCTTATTGCGTTTGCGATCGAAAACCAGCCCCCACAATTACCGAGTTGCATCGCTTCCTGAAAACGCAGCTGCCGGAATACATGATTCCTTCCGCCTTCGTTATGTTGGAAGCACTGCCTTTAATGCCTAATGGCAAAGTCGATCGAAAATCGCTACCCGTTCCCAACGCCACGCGACCGGATTTAGAAAAAGAATTCGTACCTCCAAATACTCCAGTAGAAAATGCTTTAGCGGAAATATGGACACAAGTGCTGGGGATCGATCGAGTGGGTATCCACGATAATTTCTTCGAGTTGGGGGGAGATTCGATCCGCAGCATTCAGGTACGGGCGAAAGCTCAAGAAAAAGGCTTGAATTTCTCTCTCGAACAAATCTTCGCAACTCAGACGATCGCCAAACTAGCGGCAGAAGTGACGATCGTCGAACCCAGTTTATCGACACAGAGAACAGCGCCATTGACGCTGATTTCTGAAGAAGATCGGCAGAAGTTACCCAGCGATGTAGAAGATGCCTATCCCCTAGCCAGAGTTCAAGCGGGAGTAATCTTCCACACTCAGCAAACTTCTGATTCTCCGATGTACCATGACATCTTCCATTACCATTTGCAAGTAAATCTAGAAGTTGAGCTTTTCCAAAAGGCGGTGCAGCAAGTGGTCGATCGCCATGCTATCCTGCGTACTTCTTTCGATCTGACTAACTTTAGCGAACCGTTACAATTGGTGAGCAAGAAAGTTGTACCTTTATTTAAAGTAGAAGACTTGCGCTCTTTGTCGCCGCAGGAGCAAAAGGAAGCTTTGTTTAACTGGGTGGAAGTTGAAAAAACCCGCAATTTTGATTGGACTTGTGCTACACTCATCCGCTTTTTCATTCACCGCTTCACTGACGAGTCTTTCTGTCTCACCTTTAGTTGCCATACCTCTATTTTGGACGGATGGAGCAAAGCTTCTCTACTGACAGAATTGCTGCAACGTTATTTCGCGCTTCTCAATGGAGAGATTTATCCAATTCAATCACCGCCGACTGTGTGCTACCGGGATTTTATTGCCTTAGAGCGATCGATGCTCAATTCTCCTGAAGGTCGAGAATATTGGACTCAAAAATTGCAAGATTGCGTGACGACGAAACTACCGCGCTGGTATTCGACTGACCGCGCTACAGACGCGCCCGAAATTGGATTTTTAGATGTTCCCATTTCCGCCCAAGTTTCCGACGGACTGAAAAAATTGGCTCGCATTGCAGAAGTTCCTCTCAAGCACGTTTTGCTCGCCGCACATATTAGAGTGATGAGTTTGTTGGGTGGCGAAACCGACGTTTTGACGGGTCTGGAGTCTAACGGTCGAGTGGAAGAAGCAGACGGAGAAAAGGCGTTGGGAATTCATTTGAACACCGTACCTTTTCGCTTGCAACTGACGGGAGGAACGTGGATCGATTTGGCGCAGCAAGTCTTTGCTACCGAACGGGAATTGTTACCTTTCCGGCGTTATCCCTATGCGGATTTACACAGGCTTTGCGGTCGTCAAGCGCTACAACCTCTGGTGGAAGCTGTTTTTAACTACACTCACTTTCACGTATACGATCGCCTTCAAACTCTCAAAGGTTTGGAAATCTTGGGGGCTAGGGGTTTTGGAGAAACTCACTTTCCTTTGCGGGCTGAATTTAATCGCAATCACGCTTCCGATCGCATACAACTGGATTTGGAATGCAATTTGCGAGAAATCGGACAAGCGCAATTAGAAGCGATCGGCAATTACTACATCGAAACTCTGACGGCGATGGCGACTCACCCGCACGATCGCTACGAGAATTCCTGTCTGCTTCCAGCTGCGGAAAAGCATCGGCTACTGGTCGAGTGGAATAACACTCAGAGGGAATTCAAAAAAGAAGAAATCTGCCATCTGAATTTAGAAGATTGTTGTATTCATCAATGGTTTGAGGCGCAAGCAGAATTAACCCCAGATGCAGTAGCGGTGCAATTCGATGGCGAACAATTGAGTTACCGACAATTGAACGATCGCGCCAATGCGATCGCACATTACTTACAAAGTTTAGGGGTTGGCCCTGATGTGTTGGTAGGTCTATGTGTGGAGCGATCGCTAGAAACGATCGTCGGAATCTTTGCTATCCTCAAAGCAGGCGGTGCTTATGTGCCTATAGACCCTGCCTATCCCAGTTCGCATCTGACTTTTATTCTGGAAGATAGCCAAGCACCAGTCCTTTTAACTCAACAACAATTAGTTTCAGGACTCCCACAAACAAAGGCGAAAATAGTATGTTTGGACTCGGATTTTCAGACCCTGAAACTGGGGAATCCGATCGCTAAAACTACTCCTGAAAATCTAGCATACGCGATTTATACTTCAGGTTCTACAGGACGACCGAAAGGAGTTTTGGTAACTCATCGAAACTTGGTTCATTCAACCATAGCTCGAATTGCTTACTATCGAGAACCCGTTCGCAGTTTCTTATTAATTCCTTCCTTCGCCTTTGATAGTTCAATTGCAGTTATTTTTTGGACGCTTTGTCAAGGAGGAAATCTAGTAATACTCAGGGAAGGTTTGCAGAAAGATATCTGGCAATTGGCAAGTGCGATCGGCAACTATCGCGTCTCCCATTGGTTAAGCGTTCCCTCGCTTTATGCAACTCTTTTGGAACATATCGAACCCAGTCAGCTTGCTTCTCTGCAAACTGCGATCGTTGCGGGAGAATCTTGTTCCAAAGAGTTAATCGAACGTCATCAAAAGCAACTGCCGCATACACAATTGTTTAACGAATACGGGCCAACAGAAGGAACTGTTTGGTGCAGTGTTTACGATTGTAAAAATTCCGATTTTAAAACATCTGTTTCGATCGGTCGTCCCATCGCAAATACTCAGATTTATTTGCTCGATTCTCATCTCCAACCAGTACCTATTGGAGTTCTTGGCGAACTTTATATCGGCGGACTCGGCGTCACCAAAGGTTATCTCAACCGTCCCGAATTGACTGCTGAAAAATTTATTCCAAATCCCTTTAATGATTTGGGATTGCCGATTTTAGATTTGAGATTTTCAGATTTCAATCCCAAATCCAAAATCCCAAATCCCAAATCCGAAAGGCTCTATAAAACTGGGGATTTGGCGCGTTACCTCCCAGATGGAAACATTGAATTTATCGGACGTATTGACCATCAGGTGAAGGTGAGGGGATACCGGATCGAACTGACAGCGATCGAAGCAACTTTACTGCAACACCCCGCCGTCCGAGAAGCTGTCGTATTAGTTCGAGAAGAACAGCCAGGAAATCAACGTTTAGTTGCTTACGTAGTACCGAATCGCGGATTTGCGCTGACAAATGAAGAATTGCGGAGTTTCTTAAGGCAAAAGCTACCGGAATATATGATTCCTAACAGCTTCATCAAACTAGATGCACTGCCGTTAACGCCAAATGGGAAAGTCGATCGCCACAGTTTACCAGCATTTGAAAAAACGCAATCCAGCGATGATGTAATGGCTCGAATTCTAGAACAACTGGAACAATTGTCTGAAGAAGAAGTGAAAGTAATGCTTTCGCAAAAGAGCTTGTCAATAAGCACAAGAGGTTAGTTAAAATTGGCAATTTTGCTGAAAAAATTAGTAAAACTGTTTCGCAATTCAAGGAGATAAAAAGTGAGTGAGCTTTTAAAGCGTCTTGAGCAACTTTCACCAGAAAAACGCCAACTTCTGGAAATGTTAATGAAAGAAGAAAGTGTAGCGGCTCAAACTACCTACGTAGCACCTAGCACGCCAGTTGAGGCGGCGCTGGCTAAGATTTGGGGTCAGGTACTGGGGATCGATCGAGTAGGCATCCACGACAACTTTTTAGAGTTGGGAGGAGATTCGATTCAGAGTATTCGGATTGTAGCTAAAGCTAACCAAGCAAGTCTTCAACTCAGTACAAATCAACTTTTTGAACATCCGACGATCGCAGAATTGGCAACAGTTGTAGGTGCGATTTCTCTTCGCGAGGCACAACAGGAAGCTGTAGTAGGCTCAGTACCTCTAACTCCTATCCAACAGTGGTTTTTCGAGCGCAATTTTGCTGAAAATCATCATTGGAACCAAGCTTTTCTGCTAGAAATAAATCGAGATATAGACCCCTCTTTGCTAGAGGAAGTTGCTCAGCAGCTACTCGTACATCACGATGCTCTGCGCCTCCGATTTCAACAAAAATCGGGAATTTGGGAGCAAGTAAATATGGGTTTGGAAGAGAAAGTTAGTTTTGCTAAATTCGATCTTTCAACTATTCCAGAGTCAGAGCAAAAATCCGCTATTGAAAGCATAGCAACAGAAATCCAAGGCAGCTTCAATTTATCAGCAGGGCCATTGATGAAAGTGGCGTTTTTTGAACTGGGTAATCAAAAAACGAACCGCTTACTGATTGCCATCCATCACTTAGTAGAAGATGTAGTTTCCTTACGGATACTTCTGGAAGATCTCCAGGCAGCTTACGAGCAAATTAGTAGTGGAAAAGCTATTTCCCTTCCAGCTAAAACGACTTCTTTTAAACAATGGTCTGAACTACTGACCGAGTACGCTCGATCGGCAGAGGTTAAGCAAGAATTATCTTACTGGTTAGCAGAACCTCGGAGACAAGCTCAACCTTTGCCGAGAGACTACCCCGAAGGAGCTAACATTGAAGCCTCGACTCGCGTTGTTTCGGTATCTCTAAATACAGAAGAAACTCAAGCTTTACTTCATAAAATTCCGGCAACTTACCAAACACAAATTAATGAAGTGTTGCTAACAGCTTTGGTACAAACTATTACCGAATGGATGGGAAGACGCGACCTTCTGATTGACTTAGACGTACACGGACGAGAAGAAATTATTGAAGGTGTGAACCTATCCCGCACAGTTGGCTGGTTTACAAACTGCTTTCCGATGTATTTCAACTTGACGGATGTGGAAACTCCGGTCGATCGGTTAAAGTCGATCGCACAGCAGCTTCGCCAAATTCCCAAGCGGGGGATGGGTTATGGTTTGCTGCGTTATTGCGGCGACGATAAGACGATCGCACAAAAAATGGGCTCTCTTCCTCGACCGGAAATTATATTTAACTACTTAGGTCAGTTCGATCGCATTCTACTCGAATCTTCTCCATTTCAACTAGCTCGCGAATCTCACGGACTGAGTATTAGTCCCCGCAACACTCGACCCCATTTGTTACTCGTTTTGGGGAGAATCTTGGAAGGACAACTGCAAATGAACTGGGAATACAGTGAAAATATTTACCGACAAAGCACTGTAGAAAATCTGGCTCAGCGCTTAATGGAAGAAGTGCGTTTGTTGCTCCCTCAGTGATATTTAAAGCGGTCAATGATGCGCGAAAAATTTTGAAATTCGGTCACGGAAGAGAGAAATTTATGTGCGGTATTGTAGGAATTTTCTCGAAAGAAAAACCGATTTCGGCAGAAGCGTTAGCAAAAGCAACGCAGCAGTTGAAATATCGTGGCCCAGACAAACAAAATCACTGGATTGCTTCCCATCAACGGGTGGGATTGGGTCACGCTAGATTGAGCATTATCGACCTAGCAACGGGAGATCAGCCGATCGCAAATGAAGACGAACAGCTGCACCTGATTGCCAACGGCGAGTTTTACGATTTTGAACGAATTCAGAGCGATTTGAAACAAAGAGGACACCGACTTCGCACCCATTCCGACAGCGAAATAGCACTTCACCTGTATGAGGAATTTGGCACCGAATGTTTGCAGCATTTGCGCGGTGAATTCGCATTTATCTTGTGGGACGAATCCAAACAACTCCTGTTTGCTGCACGCGATCGCTTCGGCATCAAACCGCTTTTTTACACAATAGTTAACGACACACTTTATCTAGCATCAGAAGCCAAAGCCTTATTTGCCGCAGGCGTGACGGCTCGTTGGGATGAAGAGTCATTTTTCCAACAACTATTTCTTTACTTAAACCAAGACCGCACATTATTTGCAGGCGTTTATCAAGTACCGCCCGGTCATTACCTTCTAGCAACTCATCAAGGCATACAAATTGTTCGCTATTGGGATCTCGATTACCCCACACTTGATGCGCCTCCTCCACCTAGAAACGATCGCGAATATATCGAACAAGTTCGTTACAAATTGGAGGAAGCTGTTAAACTCAGACTGCGGGCAGATGTGCCAGTTGGCAGTTTCCTCAGCGGCGGTCTCGATTCTTCTGCTGTACTCGGTATCGCTGCAAAATATAGTAGCGAACCCATAAGAGCTTTCACGATCGCTTTCGAGGGAGTCGGTTACGATGAAGGGGAAATCGCTCGCGAAACAGCAGCAAAAGTGGGAGCCGACTTTCAGCAGATTCCCGTCAACTCTTCCGATTTTGCTGACAATATTGCCGATGCAATTTGGCACGCTGAAATTCTCGATACTAACTGTCGTGGTGTCGCCAGATATTTACAAAGTCGCGTAGTACACGAGCTAGGTTACAAGGTTGTACTATCGGGCGATGGTTCTGATGAAATATTTGCCGGATACGGTAATATCAGACAAGATTTGCGAGGAAATTCCGCATCTGGTCACAGTACGCCAGCATCTTTAGCTGGGGTACAGGAAACTTTGGGCTTTGTGCCATCTTGGTTGAAAAACGTAGCAGTAGATAGAGCTTTTTTCCATGTTCTCTTAGCACCAGATTATGCTGCCAAATTTGCCGATCGCGATGTCTACCGCATCTTTTTGAACCAATTCGATCTCCAAGGACAGCTATTAGGGCGCGATCGGATTTTACAATCGCTATATTTATGGTCGAAATCAATCTTGCCTAATTATTCTTTGTTTGCCGAACGTCTGGAAATGGCAAATTCCGTCGAACTCCGGTTGCCATTTTTAGATCACCATCTTTTTGAGTTAGTGCGCCAAATTCCCGTTTCGCTGCTGACATCTGGAACGCGGGAAAAATATGTATTGCGAGAAGCATCCCGACCTTTTTTAACCGACACAGTTTACACCCGTCCCAAACATCCTTTCACCGCTCCACCTGCTACTTTAACAAACAATCGTTTGTACGCATTGATGCAAGATTCTTTACGCAGTTCTGTGATGGCATCGGTGCCGTTTTTCGATCGATCGACTGTGATTGCCTTGCTGGATGAACTTCCCAACATGGCTGAGCGCAAACGCATCGCGTTAGAATCAACGCTGATGATACTATTGTGTACGTTCTTTCTCCAAAAACGATACAATTTATCGTGAATTTGAAATTTTAGATTTAAAATTTCAAATTTTTGGTTAATGCTTGCCGGAAACATTAGCAAATCTGAAATCTAAAATCTAAAATCTAAAATCATATGAAGGTTTTTATTATCATTTGGTTTGGGCAACTTATCTCGCTAATCGGTTCCGGTCTGACGAGTTTTGCACTGGGTATTTGGGTATATCAGCGCACTGGTTCAGTCACGGATTTTGCCCTCATTTCTCTGTTCACTTTTCTACCTAGCATCTTGCTATTACCGATCGCAGGCACTTTTATAGACCGCTGGAATCGGCGAATAGCTTTATTAGTAAGCGATTGCGGCGCAGGTATCGGCACTCTGGCTGTTGCTTTGCTACTGTTTGCAGGTCAATTGCAAGTTTGGCAAATCTACATCGCTGTGGCAACTAGCTCTCTTTTTAGCGCTTTTCACTGGCCAGCTTATCATGCTGCGATCGCACAACTCGTTCCCAAACAACATCTCAGTCGCGCTAGCGGTATGGTACAATTTGCACAAGCAACTTCGCAACTTGTCGCACCAGTACTCGCAGGTTTATTAGTTAGCAAAATTCAGATTCAAGGCGTCATCCTAATTGATTTTGTCACTTTTATTTTTGCCTTCGTAACGCTGCTGTTCGTCCGCATTCCCAAACCGGAGACTATCCCCGAAAACGAAGATAAAAAGAAATCTTTACTGCAAGAAACATTATACGGCTGGACTTATATTTCCACACGCCCCGGACTGTTCGGACTGATGATATTTTACAGTTTCAGTAACTTTACTTTAGGCATTGTCGAAGTTTTGTTGACGCCATTAGTTTTGAGCTTCACCTCTAGTACCGTCCTTGGCACTATCTTATCTATTGGCGGTAGCGGAATGCTTTTGGGTAGCGTTGTCATGAGTGTATGGTCGGGGTTAAAACGCCGTATTTACTGTATACTTGGCTTCACTCTGTTGCAAGGTTTATTATTATGTATAGGGGGATTACGACCTAGCGCCCCACTCATTGCTGCCGCCGCTTTTGTTTATTTATTCAGCTTGCCGTTTATCTTGGCTTCCAGTCAAGCTATTTGGTTTACCAAAGTCGCGCCGGATGTGCAAGGACGGGTGTTTGCCGTACAGCGCACGATCGGCTTATCATCGTTGCCATTTGCTTATATAATTGCAGGGCCGTTAGCCGATCGCATTTTCGAGCCACTGCTTGCCGTTAATGGCCCACTAGCTCCAAGTATCGGACTGACGATCGGCGTAGGACAAGGGCGCGGCATTGGGTTAGTATTTATTGTTATGGGAATTCTTAATATGTTAGCAGTTGCGATCGCCTACCTCTATCCACCCCTACGCTTAGTAGAAAATGAACTACCCGATGCCATTACACAGATTGTAAATATCGCAAACGAACATGAAAAATAAATTAATTAAAGCACTCAAAATTGTCGGTACAGGTGTCCTCGCAGTAACAGCTATAGCTGGCGGTTTGGCTTTTTATACTGTTCGTAAATCCTGGCCGCAAGAAACAGGCACTATTAAAATATCCGGTTTAAAAGATAAAGTAGAAGTTTTTCGAGATAAATGGGGAGTCCCCCATATTTATGCCTCCAACCAACACGATTTATTCATGACACAGGGCTATATCCACGCACAGGATCGCTTCTGGCAAATGGATTTTTGGCGGCATATCGGTTCGGGTCGCCTAGCAGAAATGTTCGGCAAATCTCAACTAGATACCGATAAGTTTTTGCGGACATTGGGATGGGCGCGGGTAGCACAACAAGAGTTAGCACAACTCGATCCCAACACCAAAGCAATCTTGCAAGCTTATGCAGATGGAGTTAATGCTTATCTCAAAGATCGCCAAGACGGTGCTATTAGTTTAGAATACACTATCCTCAAACAATTAAATCCAAAATATCAGCCCGAACCTTGGCAACCTCTCCACAGTTTAACCTGGGTGAAAGTGATGGCATTGGATCTCAGCACCAGTTTTGATAATGAAATTCAAAATGCTATTTTTTCCAAAAGTTTAACGTCATCTCAATTGAATGACCTGTTTCTTCCTTATCCCAAAAAGCATCCCCTAATTGTTCCCAATCCAAATAATGCTAATAGTTTTGATAAAACTGCTTTAGTTAATCCTGACGCTCCGGCAGTTGATTCTGCCTTACAGCCGATCGCCAAACAGCTTAACACTTTAAACGGCTTATTAGGGAAAACCCGAAATGGCATCGGTTCAAATAGTTGGGTGATTTCAGGTAAGCGCAGCGCCACAGGTAAGCCTATCTTGGCAAACGATCCTCACTTGGGCATTCAAATGCCTTCGATTTGGTATCAAGTCGGTTTACATTGCACTGCCAAAACATCTGATTGTCCCTACAAAGTTAACGGTTTTTCCTTTGCGGGAATGCCGGGAGTTGTCATCGGTCATAACGATCGCATTGCTTGGGGTTTTACCAATGTCGATCCAGATGTGGCCGATTTGTATATTGAGAAAATCAATCCCAATAATCCCAATCAGTACGAAGTTAATGGGAAATGGGTTGATATGAAACTCGTCAAAGAAAATATCCAAATCGCTGGCGGCGATTCCCTTTCCCTGACAGTGCGTTACACCCGTCACGGGCCGATTCTCTCAGACACTTATAAGGATCTGGAAAATTTTAATCAAAAAACTAGCATAAATCTACCCCAAAATTACGCGATCGCTCTGCGTTGGACAGCGCTGGAACCGGGCAATAGCTTCCGGGCAATTTTCAATATTAACCGCGTCCAAAATTGGAATGAATTTCGCAATACTGCACGAGAATTTGATGTGCCGTCCCAAAATCTCATTTATGCAGATATTGATGGCAATATTGGGTATCAAATGCCCGGAAAAATCCCCATTCGCGCTAGTGGCAACGGGCGCTATCCCGTGCCCGGTTGGACTGACAATTATGAATGGAAAGGTTACCTTCCTTTTTCGCAACTTCCCTTCGCTTTTAACCCGCCCCAAGGTTATATCGTCACCGCCAACAATGCGGTAGTTGGACAAAATTACCCATATTCGATCGCACAAGATTGGGATTACGGTTTCCGCGCTAAGCGAATTGTGGAGATGATCGAGTCACAAAAAGCTCCCATTTCTGTAACCTATTTTCAGCAGATGCAAGGGGATAATAAGAATTTAAATGCCGAAAATTTAGTACCGATTTTGCTAAAAATTCCTTTAAATGACGATCGCTTAAAGCGGGTACGCAATATTTGGGTAGGTTGGGATTTCCAAGACAATATGGATTTGGCTGCCCCGGCTTTGTTTGCGGCTTTTTGGAAGCACCTTTTAGCTGACACATTTCACGACGATTTACCTCAAGATTATTGGCCAGACGGTGAAGATAATTGGTTTGAAATAGTAGGTCGCTTGGTGCGGCAACCGAATAGCCGTTGGTGGGATAATAAAACAACGCCTGAGATTGAAAATCGCGATCGCATTTTCCAACAAGCTTTTACCAAAGCAGTGGATGAATTGGAACGCACCTTGGGTAAAGACCCGACTAAATGGCGTTGGGGCAATTTACACACCGCCACTTTCCGCAATGCTACTCTAGGCAAATCAGGAATTGCTCCCATTGAAGCACTGTTCAATCGCGGGCCATTTCCTACTTCAGGGGGCGGTTCAATTGTCAATGCCACAGGTTGGGATGCCAGCAAATCCTTTGAGGTGGTATGGTTACCTTCGATGCGAACGATCGTCGATTTGAGCAATTTGCAAAACACCCTCAGCATCCACCCTCCCGGACAATCCGGTCATGCTTTTCATCCCAACTACGATAATGCGATCGAACTTTGGCGAAAGACTCAATATTATCCCATGCTTTGGGAACGCAGTGCAGTGGAAGCTAATAGCAAAGCTCACCTAACACTAACTCCGAAGTGACTGCGCGACTCTAAATCTAAACGTCTCTGGCTGAGAGTTTCTAAAATTAACGTATCGCGTTTATGCCAAAGTTGAAAAATTTCCTCTCGTCCATCATCAAGAATTTCTGGTGCGATTCTATAAACCTTAGTTTGGTTTCCCTGTACCTCGTCCACCTTAAAATACTCCAGCTTTAATCCCAACAGACTAAGAAGTTTATTGGCGAGTTTTATAGAAGTAACGGTATACCTTTCTGTTTCCATCGGAATATTGATACCAATAGTCTTTTTAATTTGCTTGCTGTATCGAAACGCCGTTTCTTTCAGACGAATCAAATCTGCATCTGTCTGACGAAATTCTCGCTCCTGTTCTAAAAATTGCTGTACTCCCAACGCTAAAAGCGCCTCAACTTTCAAAGTATACACATTGATATCTGGCAAAAAAACTTTGCCTTCGCCTCTATAAAGTTGCAGATGCCATTCTTGGAAATCTCTAATTCGGAAATACTCGCTTTCATGAGTTAGATAGTAATGCAGCAGCAATTGCGAATAATATCCCTTGTCATCGCGCAGCTTCAACTGCGGAGTTACCTCTACCCCGTAACGCTGTCGCAAGATGTATTTATCTATTTGATTTTGTTCGTCATCAGTTAGCGATCGCTTCCCTAACAAGCGATCGTATTCTTTATGGCTGATATCGCAAGCGCAGGCAACCGCACAGGCAGATTGGAATTCTGCTTGCGTGCGAATTCTCTTAATTTGTTTTTTGATAGACTTAGATTTTTGGCTGCGTTCGTAAAATTCTTTTTGCACTTTGACGATTTGCAGTACCAAATTCTTTCTAATTTCGAGATCCGCAGAATTTGTGGCGATCAATGCCATGCGTAAATCCCTCACAATATCGGTTGGAGAAACATCGCTAATTACATTCACCCGATGCTTTTCTGCCATCAAACCTTCTAACATTGATTGACGATACAGGGCGATCGATCCATTTACCCTCGCCGCCAACTTAGCCCAAATTCTCAGATGAATCGGATCGCAAACAAAAGGTAAATCGACATCAACCTTATACAAAGGACTCATCAAAGCTAAATTTTCCTTGTGATTTTCCTGATACCATTCCGATAGCACGCGGTAATTTTTACTGCCACAACCGATCGAACCGATACCGCGTTTGGCACACCAGATAAATCGCGGCATATTAGCACGCACTCTCGCTAAAGCTTGTCGCGCTTCCCAATCTGGAATTACTCCTTGAAAGATACCATAAACGCGATCGAAATGTTCCCCATCAATACTCACACCAGTACCCAGACTGGGAGTGACGAAAACAGCGTCATATTCCAAAGCTTTTTTATTGATATCTTCGACAAAATTTACCGCTTCGTGACCGGATGTGCGGGTTGTTTGACTGCTGACTACTAGCGTTTTGGGATATTTATGGATCAACTGTTCCAAACGCTGTTTGATGTAGCGATCGATCGTTTCGCAACTGTAACGCCCAGAGCGACTATCGGTAGTAACATAACACTTTTTCCCCGCAATTAAGTCAACTTCCAACTGTTGAATTAGCAATGTTGGGTTTGGGGTATCGTAAAAAGTGACATCCCAACCGCGATCGCATTGCCATTCATTCACCGCCACCCACGGCGAAATCTCAATTCCAGACAGTCCTTTGAGATAATCTAGGGATAAATCTGATAAATCGGCATCTTGGGCAATCACTAAACCGCCACTTTGCAATACGGTAGCAATTAATTGCTGAAATACTCTTAAAATTAAGATTCTTTTTTCCTTGCAAGTGTTGCTGTTGAGGAGATGCCACAAACATTGTTCGACTTCATCCAAAATGACGATCGCACCCTGCCATTGCGACGGGTTTAACTTCCAAATTGAATCGATGCAAAGTCCAAGCGATCGCGTCTGGGGCATTGGCAGAGACTGTCTTATTTCTTCACACCTGTAGCTTGTTTCCGCGTCACGGCGATGATTCCCATGCCCTATGCCCCATTTCACCCCGATTTTCTCGCACAAAAACTGTCCTAATTGGATTCTGTGGGTAAGCAATAAGATCGGCTGACCTCTTTTTTTCGCTGCTTCTATAAGCGGTAAAAGCGCGGTGGTTTTTCCCGTACCTTTGGCAGACTTAACTCCCACTAATCCAGATGCGGGAAAAGGCAGATTTTCCAGATAGGGACGATTGAGAGTTAATGCGATCGCATAGCTTAACTCGGTATGGGGTTTGGTTTTGGCAATATCGGTTTCACAGTCGGCGCTAGCTCGATAAACTAACTCGAAAGCAGCAGCACCTTGGGCAACGATAAAATCATCAACACCTTTTTCCATTCCCGGAAGTCGGATAACTTTTACCGAACAAGATTTGTCATTGAAAAGTTTACCGAGTTGTGCGATCGCATTGTTAACTGCCCGGAGCGTCTTGGGTTTAGTTTCATAATCAAAGCAAATATAAAATGTGCGTACTTTCTCAGTAAATGGGAGAAACTCCGGTATTAACTGCCGAGAAATAACATTACCTTGAAAATCTTTGCTCGATCGGTAGCCGTTACTGATTCCCGGTAATGCGATCGCCGCATATCCTTGACTCAACAAAGCAGCTGCTTTCTTCGCACCTTCGCAGATAATTACAGGAATTTTTTCTGCGACTACCCACTGCCAAAATCCCAGCGCTTCCCCAGTTTCTGTAATAACAATATTCTCTGGCATGGCAACGTTGTAGCGCCGAGAAACCTGCTGCCAAACGTGCAAAGGTACCCGCAAACAAAAAACCCGCGTCGGTGTTTTGGGGGGATGTTCGTACTTGATTGACTTGCCCTTTTTGTTGAGCCTGGGACGATTTGGCTTATAGCACCCCCACTTCATCTCGCGCCAATTGTTGAGCGGGTCGAGTCCCGAACACCACCAGCCTCCCGCAGCGATAAAAGCGTGGCGACGAAGCCAGCTGCTGTGTTGTATCCCCGCACTACACATAGCAGGCGATATCCACAAACGATCCACGACAGCATCTGCTGTCAGCGAAATGAAATTCAGCGCGGCAAGCTTGCAGTCAATGCCGCTGCACGATACTAATTCTCGAAAGTGTTCCGGGTCTAAACTGAGTGGACGCATTTGCTAGGGGCTAGGGACTAGGGGCTAGGGGCTAGGGGAAGAGGGGAGAGGGGGGAGTGGGCGAGTAAATCCAAAATCCTTGCATCGGGTGACGCTTCATCGATTCCTTTACTTCCCTGTCGTAAGTTAGAGCAACTGGGATCTAAAACCTTACACTAGCCGTAGGGTATATTGCAACTTAGGCTACGCTACTATTAGCGTAGTCTTCAAATCCAGCAATATTGCCATTGCCAAATTACATTATTTGTGATACATAAAGTAGCGCAGCCTGGTTAACCTCAGCGATTTTAGGTTGCGATCGTTTTGAAACCATCCCAAAACTAACTTTGTAGGTTGGGTTGAGGTACGAAAACCAACGCTTCAGTTGAGTTTGTCTTCACTCAACTCAACCTACGGGAAAATGGCGAGGGTATTGTTGTAGCATCGGAATTAATCAAATATCTGTATGGTTTTAACTTTCACAAAATCTAGGGGAATACAAAAAGAAGAAAATGCCAAACACCCTTAGTGCTAGGTTAATTCGGGCGCTTTGGAAACGAAAAAGTTTGATTAAAGTCAATGTAAATTCTTGTAAAAAATTATAGATTATGGAGCCATAAATGGGAATACTTTCATCGAGCGTGTAAATTAGAAATATCTAAACGCGCTATCCCAGCTACTATAAATATAAAGCAGATGGCTCAAGTTAATTTTAGGAAACTCGTTACTAAAAGAGAAATATCAAATGTCATCAATGACATTACCAATGCCATCGGCACTTCTATTTGTATCGAGAATGCAGATGGTAAGAAATTGCTGGATACGCAAACTAATAATGTGTCTAATCATCGGTATCCGGTAGAGCTTTCCGGAGAAGCGATCGGCTGGGTGAGCGGAGAAGAAAAAGCTAGTGCTGTGGCTCGGTTGCTTTCTTATATAGTCAAGCAGGAATTTGAGAAAAAGTCACTTGCGGATGAAGTTTTAAAAAAATATCACGAAATGGAACTTTTCCGCGATATTTTTACCAGAATTACTGCCAGCCTCGACTTGAAAGAAGTAGCTCAGTCGATCGTTGAAGAAGCGGGAAATTTGATTGAAGCTACAAGTGGCTTAATTATGCTACTCGATCGCGACACTTGCCAGTTGGAAATTCTGTCTGAGTTCGGTCAAAATTGTTATAGTAAAGAGCATTTGATGCTAGGCGAAGGTGCGATTGGGAGAATTGTTCAGAAAGGCAGAGGAGAAATAGTAAACAATGTTTTATGCGACCCCAGATTTGTCAGCAGTCAGTCACAAATAGGCTCTCTAATTTGCGTACCTTTAAAGACAAAAGACCAGATAATAGGTGCGATCGCTCTTTTCGGCGACACAGATATTACCTATTCTACGGAAGACCTACAACTGCTGACCGTGTTATCTTTGCAGGCAGCAGTAGCGATCGAAAATGCTTTGCTTCATCAAAAGCAATTGCACGAAAGTCGTCGAGAAGCGTTAATTTTTAAGTTAACCAACCAAATCCATAATTCCCTCGACCTCGACACGATTTTGTCCACAACGGTGAGAGAACTGCGTAACTTCTTAGAAGTCGAACGCTGTCTGTTTGTCTGGCAACGCCCTGCTTTACTGTGCATTGAAACAAATTGCCCGATCGACCTCAATGTTTGGCCGGAAAATCAACAGAATTGGGAAGTAGTTCACGAAGCTAAAATCCCGGAATTAACCAGTTCGATCGGTTATTACTCAAGCGCAGAAATTGGTGCCTTTACCAAGAAACTCCTCAATAAGGGAATCATTTGGATGGATGAAGTCAAAATGTCTCCCGATGCGGCAATTCAACAATCATTAGAAAAGCTTGATTTTTCTGCCGTGATGGCATTTCCGATCCAAACTCATTTTGAAACAATTGGCATATTGATCTGCGGTAACAGTCGAGAAGCGAAAACCTGGAGTGCCCAAGAAGTGTTACTGTTGCAACAAGTTGCCAATCAACTGGCGATCGCTCTCCATCAAGCAGCGCTATATAATGAAGCTGCGATCGCTGCTTTTGTCGCCCAAGCTAAAGCAGAGGAACTGCAACTCACCCTACAGGAATTGCAGCAAACCCAAACTCAACTAATTCAAAGCGAAAAAATGTCTAGTTTGGGGCAATTAGTGGCAGGAGTTGCCCACGAAATTAACAACCCCATTAACTTCATCAACGGCAATCTCTGCCATGCCAAGGAATACGTTAACGACTTATTTAATCTGCTGCAACTATATCAGCAGCATTACCACGATCCAGTTGCAGAAATTCAAACTTTTATGGAACAAATCGAACTGGATTTCATGGCAGAAGACTTACCGAAACTATTATCATCCATGCACTTGGGTGTAGACCGCATCCGTCAGCTTGTCCTGTCCCTACGCAACTTTTCCCGCCTGGATGAAGCGCAAATGAAACCCGTAGACATTCATGAAGGTATCGATAGCACTTTACTAATCCTGCAAAACCGCATGAAAGCGAAAGGGGAAAGCCCAACTATTCAAGTTATTAAAGAGTATGGCAAGTTACCTTTAGTGGAATGTTATGCGAGTCAGATAAATCAAGTATTTATGAATATTATTGCCAATGCGATCGACGCCCTGGAAGGGTTCAGCAGACAAGAACTTAACTCACTACATACAATTCGTATTCACACCCAAGTTATCGATACCAAACCCAGAATTTTGGAAACACAGCAGCAAGCAGCAGCTTACTTAGCAGAAGCTACCACAGGTAATAATTCTAATTCTGACCACATAGTTATTTTAATTAGCGACAACGGCCCAGGTATGAACGAAGAAGTTCGTTCTCGTTTGTTCGACCCCTTTTTCACCACAAAACCTGTCGGTAAAGGTACTGGTTTAGGACTTTCCATCAGTTACCAAATTGTCGAGAAACATGGCGGAATACTCAAGTGTTTATCTCAACCCGGACAGGGCGCAGCTTTCTGGATTGAAATCCCGATTCGCAATCAATTGAAAATTGTAGCTAAGGGCTAGAGCGCCAGTCCACTAGAATAAATTGACAAAAAAAACGAAATATGTATTATGTAGGGGCGAAGCATTCGGGCGACAATCGATCGCAATTATGAACAATCTTTCTCCCCGAATGCTTCGCCCAGCCGAGGTTTATATACACATACACATCTTATTTCTTTTGACTTTTGCTATATCCTTGCTAATCGAAAAACTTGCTCAGCCGTAATTTCTAAACCATCAAACAGCGAATCAATTAACAGTGTATCTCCCATATAAGTCTGGGGTGGCGCATCAGGATAAAAAACTGTAATGCTTCTCGCTTGACTATCTACCACCCAAACTCGCAGCACCCCTGCATCCAAATAATCTCTTGCTTTGCTAGCCAATTGCCCAAAACTTTGTCCCGGCGAAATAATTTCAATAACTAATTCTGGAGGAACGGGACAAGCTTCATTTTCCATCCAATCTGGTGCTAACTTCTGATGAGAAATAAATAAAATTTCTGGTGTAGGCACCCAGCTTTTTCCCTGTCGCGTCAGTACGACAGCCCATTCTACCGCGACTTCTCCCTTATCTTGACCCCAGTTTTCCAGCAATCTCAGTAGTGCCTTTGTGAGTCTGGAATGAAAAAATTTCGGTGACATTTTTGCTATTGCTTCACCATCGATTAATTCGTAAGTTACATCGCCTTCTGGTAGGGCGAGAAATTCATCCAGAGTGAGTTTGTTTTTTGCTTGGAGCATAAGCTTCCTATTTAGTTGTAGACTGCTATAATTAGTTTATATTACTAAATCCAGAGTCGCATTGATAGGAGGTAAACCAATGCCTTCACCTTTTCCAGGCTTTGACCCTTATCTAGAAAATCCTAGTTTTTGGCCGGAAGTTCATAGTCGGTTAATTGTAGCCCTTGCAGATTCTTTAGTTCCTCAAGTTCGTCCTAAGTATGAAATTGCCATTGAAAAGCGCATTTATGAAATTAATAGCTCTAATGGTGATAATTCTATATTAGTGGGTGTTCCCGATCTAGCGGTTAAACGTCAATCGTCCAATATTAATCAATCCCCTTCTCAAATCGCTGTAGCAGTTGCTTCATCTCCCGTTCAACCGATCGCAGTTAATGTCCCGATCCCGGAAAAAATTAAGCAAAATTACTTAGAGGTAAGAGACAGAAGCACAGGTTCAGTTATTACTGTAATTGAAATTTTATCTCCTGTTAATAAACGTGCTGGTGAAGGAAGAGATAGTTATCTCCAAAAACGTCAGCGTATTTTAGGAAGTTTAACAAATTTAGTAGAAATTGATTTAATCCGAAGCTTCCAACCGATGCCAATTTTAGAAGCTGATATTCAGTCAAATTATCGAGTTTTAATTAGCAGGCATACTCATCGACCGCAAGCTGAATTATATGCTTTTAGTTTCAAAGATTCTCTTCCTAGCTTTTACCTGCCTTTGCGTTCGGAAGATATTGAGCCAACTGTTAATTTACAGCAATTATTTACGGAAATTTATGATAAGGCAGGTTATGATTATCGGATTGATTACACTGCTGAAATCGTTCCTGCTTTATCAGAACAGGATAGAATTTGGGTTCAGGAGTTGTTAGCAAAAGCTGCGGAATAGAGCGACGCCTAACCAAACAAATTAATGATTATGTGAGAACTCGCGCTTGGGCGATTTCTCTGTCACCGATCGCACGCACTTGAGAACTAAATAATGAAATAATTGCAATAGCTTGTCCGGTGACTGTCATAAATTCTACTTCATATCCCAAACCTTCTTGATGTACTAATACCACAGTGCCAATATCGCCTGTTTTTAAATTATATTCTGGTAAATCGGTGGTTAAAGCAACTCGGTCTAATTCAGTAATCATTTTGGGTAATTTGAGGAATTTTATTCTAGTGGGTATGCGCTGACAACATCTTGCACCTGTACCTGCACGCGACTGGTATTAAAAGATGCCTTAATCGGCGGTGTTGTCCACGCCCGCCGGGGACTCAAGTCCCCGCCTAATAGCGAAAGTCCACTGAAGTGGACTGGTAGAAAAGATTAGTCCGTTAAAACGGACTTGCGCTATTAGCCAGGGGTTTAAACCCCTGGCGGGTGAAAACTTTGGTGCAAGATCTCGTTTAGAGCTAATTGCTTGGCTTTCTTTTGGTATAGCACTTCAGCACAGAAACAGGATTTTTTGGAAAAAACCGGTTTCTTGTTCGGTAGAAAATACCGACTTTCTTATCAGGCGCAACGTGCGATTTGATTACCAACAAATGTCGGGCGGGTCACCTACGATAATTAATCGCTTTGGTAAAAAAATGCAAGGTGACGTACCCTACTACTTTGGGATTGGTATATTAGTTGTCGATCCTAACAACCTACGAAGTATAGTAGTTAGGATAAGTAGGTACGCCATTAGAATTTTTGCTCAAGACATCTGGATCTGAGAAAGAACTTGGTAGGCTTTCAGTAACATAATTTCCTGATTTGTTGCTAAAACCACCAGCAGGAATGTTAATGGGAGTTTTTTGAACTGAATAGTGTAAATGATCGCCTGGAGTGCCAAGTACATATCCAGTTTTACCACTTTGAGCAATTGGCTGGTTTTGACTTACATAATCGCCTACATTTGGCAGTACACTATTATATTTTAAGTGAAGGTACACAGCCGATGTTCCGTCTCCATGATCGATAAGTACATAGTTGGTGTATTGTGACCAACCGTTTAGAGAAGATATTCTCGTTTGAGAACCTTCGTATAGACTGACTACTTTACCAGCTCTTGTAGCAACTACTGTACTGCCTTCAGGCATATTAAAATCCCAGGCATAGCGGTTAAACTGATCGGAGTGGCTGGTTCCGTTGTTATTTCCTTGGGTAACTTGATAAGTCTTACCGTCTGGGTAAGGAAGTTGGTATTTACCAGTTCCCGTTACATCAGCAAACCAAGTTCCTTTCGTTCCCGTATAAACAATGTCTGTCCATTTTTCATTAGACATCTCCAAAAATTGCCAAAGCCTTTATAATATTGGTTTTTGACTGCCTGCCCCCTAAAGGGCAGGCAGTCAAAAACCAACGGTTACATAGGGCTTTGACAGT
>NZ_JACJPW010000038.1 GCF_014696265.1 Aerosakkonema funiforme FACHB-1375
AGTGGGGGAGTGGGGGAGTGGGGGAGTGGGGGAGCGGGAGCAATACTGCTCGGGTTTTGGGTAGGGGCGAAGCATTTGGGCGACAATCTATCGTCTCAAACCCTAGATTTTCTGTCCAAATGCTTCGCCCCTCCATGTCAAAAAATGCTTAACCGAGCAGTATTGGGAGTGGGAGAATAAATCTTTTCCCTTTTCCCCTTTCCCCCTTTTCCCTTTTTCCCTTTCCCCTCTTCCCTCTTCCCTAACCCCTAACCCCTTTCTTACACACCGACAGCTGGCGCGGTGGTAGGTTTGGCGGGTTTAGCAATTTCCGATCCCAACCGATTACGGTAGAGTTGCGCGAAATGTTGTTCGTATTTAGCGTGATCGATTTCGATTTGGCTGAATATTTCAGTTGTCACCGGGTCGGTTAACTGATTGCGAAGTTGGAAAGTGTCAACAACAGCCGTTTGGATATCGCCGAGTGCGCGACGCAGCATTGCCATTTCATCGCTACCTTGTAGGGAAGTTTTTAGTTTGGCGTAAGTGTCAGCTGCTTGGGCGGGTATTGATGGTTTTTCGCCCAGTGTATTCAGCCGTTCTTCCAGCATTTGAATGTGTTGTTTTTTGTTAGCGATCGTATCTTCGAGAAGGGCTTTGATTTCGCGATCGGATGACTTTTCCACGTACTGCTGAAAAGCTTCGCTCGAATAACGTTCGCCTGCTAGCGCGGTATTCAAAGCTTTAACAATATCGCCCTTAGTCGAGCCACCCCAAGCGTTGGCAATTTTCCACCATTCTGCTGTGACATCATTTTCATTTGGCAGATCGACTTCTTTCCCGCCATAACCGAGGCGGCTGAGAATTGCTGTTGTAAAAATTGCCAAATCTCCTGGACGACGGGATGTAATTAAATTGCCATCGACAACAAGCGGCTCATCAATATAGTTAGCACCAGCGTTAATCATATCCTTGCGAATCGATATAAAGCCGGTGGCGTTTTTGCCTTTGAGCAGATCGCCTTCAATCAAAACTTGTGGCCCGTGGCAAACAGCAGCAATCAGTTTTCCTCGATTCATTGCATCCTGCACGAATTTCACCGTATTGGGGTTGGTACGCATCGTGTCAGGAGCCAAACCGCCAGGAATAACGACTGCATCGAATTCTTCAGGACGTGCTTCCGTGGTTGTTGCATCGGGTTGCATGGAAAGTTTGCCCTGTTTGCCCACATAGGTGCTGTTCATGCGGGAGCCAAGTACAACTACATCGAATCCCGCCATTTGTAGGGCTTTGTAAGGCACTTGAAATTCCGCATCTTCAACGCCTGTTTCTATTAAAATTGCAACTCGTTTATTGCTACCGTGATTATTGTGATGTGTCATGCAATTTCCTCAAATTATTTGAAATTTCAAACTTGTGATGGCAAATTGAAGTTTTTTCCAATCTGCCATTGTTCTACATACCTGTCCCTGAGATTACCTCTGATGTTGGGCTTGGGGCTGGCAGTAAATCGCTGTAATCGTCAGAAAAATTAGCGCGAAGATCGGCAAATTCACCGGGCGTAATTGCTGAGTTTAACACCGAGAAAACAGCGTGGGCGTGAGTCGCTGCTGTAACCGGGTCTACACATTCTTTTTCGCTGACGCGCTGATAGAATTCTTGCAGAGACAAGTGCTGACCGTTCTCTCCCTCTCTACCTTGCAAAAACTGTTTAAACTCAGATGGCAGTTGTGAAGCTAAATCTTTTGCTTCATCGCCTACGATGCGATCGCGGATCGTTTCTAGGGTGGCGCGAATAGCACGCTCTGCCTCTTCACGCGAACCGACCTGAGCTATACTTTGAACGTGTTTAATGAACTCGTCGCGGTTCATGGCATCCTCAGAAATGAATGTCTGCGCTTAACAACACCTGTTAGATGTCGTTCGATCTCTTCTCCAGGTTAGGCATGACAGGACTGCAATCTCGTCGTTCCAAAGTGATAAAAAAATTTCGCTCTAAAGTGATAGATCGGTTTTTCTTATCGTATTTAAACTGGAGAAACAGAAAGAGTTATTAATGTAACGGTACTTACGCAGGCAGTTGAAAAAATCATTATATGTAGTAGGGTCAATTCATGAATTGACCCTACATTTAGACACTTTGCGTAATTCCTATATAACTAACTCAGCAGATAAAAAAGCTGCCACAAATACAGCCGCTCGGCCTTCTTTGCAGGCTCAGCCGCAGGAGAATATAACCGTGGATACAGATATTCCCAAGGTGCCAGGATGTTTTGGCGCTTACATTTTCATGCAGGTGTTGAGGCTGTATACTTCCACCAGTCCAAAATTATCTGGGGGTGATGTGGATGCTGCTTGGGAACAAGCCGACTCAACAGGTGAGGAAGCTGTTGGTGGAACTGCTGCTACTCCCGATCAGAATATTGTCGATCAATTGGGGGCAGCTGTGGGATTAGAGATAGATGATATGGCTTTTCTGCATACAGTAGAAATTATAGAGGAGCGTGACGATCGCCGTTGGGAATTAGATCCAACTTCTTCGGAAGATTATCAGGAGCGGCATTCGATTTGAGATTTGAGATTTGAGATTTTTTGCGGCTTCCTTGTTCATTCAAAAGAGATAGATCGGTTTCGCTCTAAAGCAAGACATCGATTTTGTTGCCAGAAATTATGCTGGAAAAGCAGATGGAGTGATTCTTATGGCTGACAAAGCAGATAAAAAAGTACTGGATATAAACGACGAACCGATGGTTTTAGATCTGCCGCAGGAAATTACGGAATCCTACGGAACGGGTGTGAAGACAGAACCGGGATACAACATCGGTACGCGAAGATTGCGCGATGAAGAGAAGCTGTATACATCGACTAGCCCGCAACTGAGTGGGGGTGATGTGGATGCGGCTTGGGAACAAGCGAGTATGGTTGGTGAGGAGGCGGTTGGTGGAACGGTTGCTACTCCCGATCGAGATATTGTTGATGAGTTGGGAGCTGCTGTAGGGCTGGAGATGGACGACAGGGCTTTTCTGCGGACTACAGAAATTTTAGATGAGCGCGACGATCGACGCTGGGAGTTAGATCCTTCTTCTTCTGAAGATTATCAGGAACGCAGGGAATAAAAAAAGTAGAAAACTAAGAGTAAGAAGGCAAAAGAAAAGGTGTAATTTCTTTTTTTACTTTTGCCTTTTAAGTTTTGTTTTCTAAAGGCGATCGATATATTTTTTGAGATCAATTCATCGGAGGAGTTTTTCTCAGTATGGCGATCGCGCAGATACCCATCCGGGAGGCACTGGTTAACTTGGGCCTTTTCTTGTCGATTTTACCCCTACTCCTAAAGTATCGTTGGTAGGTTTTGGGATCGGTGTTATTACGGAAAATCGCACCAGCTTAAAGCACCCGAACGCTAGACAGGTTAATATAATTTCCTGCAATGTAGAACTTGTTTGGGTGGAAAGGGAAACAGAGGCGGAGAGCGGGGTAAAAATGAAGCTGGGCTTCAGTTTTGCGATCGCGCTCCGGGCATAATATGCGGGTGCAGGAGAGATTGGTATAACTTATAGTGTCACTTTTTCATGACTTTTGGCGTGGTGACTTAGCTGCGTCTAGTATATAGTAAAACTACGCACATTAACATTCATTAAAAACCGTCATCATCAAAAAAGCAATCTGTTAGTTATGGCTCAAATCCTCGATTCTCTTCCTTCCGATAGCTCCGATCGCATTTTCTGCTGCTATATAAATAGTAGCAGTCAGATCCAAATTGCGCGGATCTCAAATATTCCTAATTGGTATTTTGAGCGGGTTGTTTTTCCAGGGCAACGCCTCTTATTTGAAGCGCCTCCAGATGCTCAGTTAGAAATCCATACAGGCAAGCTCACCAGTGCAATTTTATCAGATAAAATTCCCTGTACGCAGCTGCAAATAAAAGAATTTGCAAGTGAAGCAGTTTAACAAGTAAAAATTAAAAAAGGTAAAAGAAACCCCTTATATTAAATTTGTTTTAAAACTAATGGTTTTTTCTCTTTTACCTTTTGTTAGTTTGGCAAATCAATCAGCAGAATTTCGTTCCTGAAATTCCAGACATAGGTGGCGAAAATCGTCGCCTCGTTGCTCGAAGTTCTGGTACTGATCGAAGCTGGCGCAGGCGGGTGAAAGCAGGACAACTTTGGCTTGATGTTGTTTGGCTAATTCAGCGGCTCTGGGTACGGCGCGTGCCATAGTTTCCACGATTTGATAATGGGAATAACCAATTTCTTCGAGTCGTTTGGCGAAGGCAGGTGCTGCATCACCGATGAGTAAAACTGCGGCGGCTTTTGCTTGAATTTTGTTCATCCAACCTGTATCGTCACCTGCTTTGGCTTCGCCACCAGCGATGAGGATAGCGGGAGCATTTACTGAGTTTAATCCAACTTCAGCAGCGTCATAGTTGGTGGCTTTGCTGTCGTTAATAAAATCAATTCCTTGCCAAGTGCAGATGTGTTCGAGGCGATGGGGAACGCCGGGAAAGTTGGCGATTGCTTGCGCGATCGCATTTTTTTCAATTCCTGCTAATCTCGCAGCCGCAACTGCCATTAATAGGTTTTGCAGATTGTGTTCTCCTACCATTTTTAATGATGAGGTTTCCACTATGCGATCGCCGCGATCGACCACCCAACCATCTTCAATATAAAAACCGCGATCGGCAATTAATTCCGCTTTACCTTTCACACTTGTCCAGTAAGCATTGGCAAAGCGATCGGGTGCATTTTCTCTCAGATACGGATCGTCACCGTTGAATACTTGGAACTGCGATTGATTTAGTAACTTCGCCTTAATATTGAAGTAATTTTCTAAGGTTTTGTGACGACTGAGGTGATCCGGCGTGAAAGTAGTCCAAACGCCAATACGCGGCGCAAGCAAGCGCGATGATTCAATTTGATAGCTGCTAATTTCGGCAATTACCCAATCTGGCGGCGTCTCCGATAGCGCTAATTCGCAAGCAGCATAGCCGATATTACCGCAAGCGGGAGCATTAAATCCAGCCGCTTGAAAGATTGCAGCAATTAAAGCTGTAGTTGTCGTTTTACCGTTTGTACCAGTAATACCAACCCAAGGACAAGTTTGCAAACGACGCCACGCTAGTTCAATTTCGCCAATTGTTTCTATGCCTAATTCTCTGGCGCGAAGTAAGGCGGGAATATCCCAAGGTACGCCGGGACTGACAACAATTAGCTGGGGTAAATCTTCGCCTTCCGGCGTAAAAGAATAACCAAGTTTGACGGTAATTCCATTGTCGGTAAGTTGTTGTTGCTGTTGTTGGAATATTTCGGAGGTGTGGCGCGAAGCCAAGCTTTCCGCGCTGGCAGAATCGCTTAGCGTCACATCCCAACCTTCCCGTTTCAACAGTCTTGCAGCTGCAATTCCCGATCTCCCCAAACCAATGATGTGCGCGTTAGGCATAGTTTAGTGTGTTAACTTTTACCTGATTTTGCCATCTTTATCGTACTCGATCGGGATAAAAAGGTAAAATTTTAAATCTGTTTTTGTCGGTTTTAAAGAATGCGTCTTTCTAAATCGGCAATTCTTTCCTCCAAGCGTGCGATTCCTCTACAGAAAAGGCGGATCGTTTGCAGCAAGCTTATCGCGTAGACGATCGACAAACTTATGAGCGCAAAAACCATTCCTAATGGATTGCCGAATCCCGTACTCGTTATACAGGATATTATCATCACGAACAATACCAATATTAATGATATGGCAGAACTCCAATACGATCGCGCCGATTGTTGTGCCGAGTTGCGGATTAGTTCTAATTCCTTCATTCCCTTTGTCCTCACTTAAAAGGTATGTGCGGAGAGAAATCGGGTTTCTGATTTCTAAACCGAAGAAACCCGGTTTATTTAAGCTTATTAGCTTTAACTTTTCACGATCGGGCCGAAATCTGCCAGCACTCGCGCATGATTTCGCAGCAATCCCAACAGATTCAAACGATTGCGCCTGACTTCCAAATTTTCATCCATTACTAACACACTTTCTGGGCCATCAAAAAATGTGCTGACTTTGGGGGTAATTTCGCTTAACGCATCTACCAACTGTTGATAATTGCGCTGTTCTTGCGATGCTTTAGTTTGGGGAACAAGTTGGACGATCGCATCATAAAATGCTTGTTCTGATGCTTTCTCAAATAAGTTCGATCGCACAACCTCGGTGGGTTCCAATTGTTGCTTATCCAAATCTCCTTGTGCGGCGAGACGAGTAGAACGGTTGACAGTTTCGTAGATTTCCAAAAGTTTGCCGTTGTTGCGGATTTCTTGTAGGAAAATAGCGCGATTTCGCACATCCAATAAATCTTTTAAGGCGCGTTCCGTATATTCAGGATCGTTTTCTCCCAAAACGGCATTTACTAAGTCGTAATCTATGGTGCGATCGTCTTGCAGTAAAGTTCGTATCCGTTGCAGGAAAAACTCCTGTAATTGTGGCAATAATTCGCCCGATTTTGTTTTGGGATAAGCTGCAACAAAATCAGCGACAATTTGTTCTAGTAACTCCTGCAAATTCAGCGGTAATTCTGCCGTCCAAGTGATATTCACTACCGCATTAGCTGCACGACGCAAGGCGAAAGGATCTGCCGAACCTGTGGGCAACATTCCCAACCCGAAAATGCTCACCAAGGTATCGAGTCTATCTGCCAAACCGACAACTTGACCTGTAATAGTTTCCGGTAATTTATCGCCTGCACCTCGCGGCAAATAATGTTCAAAAATCGCCGTTGCTACAGCTTCGGTTTCCCCGCTAGCGGCTGCATATTTTTGCCCCATGACACCTTGCAATTCCGGGAATTCGCCTACCATTTGGGTAACGAGGTCAGCTTTGCACAGGAAGGCGGCGCGTTGGATATTTTTGCTATTTTCTGCATTTAATTGCAGTTGTTCTGCAATTTTTCCGGCTATTTTGACGATGCGATCGACTTTGGCCTGCATCGTTCCCAATTCATCTTGAAATGTGACTTTTTCCAGTTGGGGAACGTAACTTTCTAATGGTTTAGCCAAATCGGATTTGTAGAAATATTGGCCGTCGGCTAACCGCGCCCGCACTACCCGCCCGTTACCTGCGGCGATCAGATCTGATTTCGCAGGATCGCCGTTAGAAATGGTAATAAAATTGGGCAATAATTCTTTTGCTTCTGCTGTTTTGAATAGGGGGAAATAGCGCTGGTGAGTTACCATCACCGTGGTAGTTACTTCCGGCGGTAAACTCAAAAAATCATCATCAAATTTCCCCATCACAGCAGTAGGCCATTCTACCAAGTTGGTGACTTCTGCTAATAAATCCGGATAGATTTCTGCATAGCCGCTTTGGATTTTGGCAACTGCTTCAACTTGCTCTTTAATTCTGACTTTTCTCAGTTCCGCATCGACTTCTACGAAACCGGAACGGAGAGTAGATACATAATCTGTAGCGCTCTTAATTGTAACTGGTTCGGGATGTAAAACCCGATGGGTGTGGGAGATGCGATCGCTCTTAATTATCTCCGATCCATTCTCAATTTCCACTGGCAACACCGCATCATCTAATAATGTCACCAACCAAACTATAGGACGGGAAAACTTAACATCTCCATCCCCCCAGCGCATAAAACGCTTACCTTCCAACTTAAAAATCCACTGGGGAATCAATTCCTTCAAAATATCAGCCGTAGCGCGTCCGGGAATGCTTTGTTTGACAAACACAAAATCGCCCTTATCCGTCGGGCGCACTTCCAACGCCGACAAAGCGACACCCTGCTTGCGGGCAAAACCTTCCGCCGCCTTGGTCGGTTGTCCATCCTTGAACGCCGCCGATGCGGGTGGGCCTTTGATTTCTTCGACGCGATCGGGTTGCTGTGCTGGCAAACCTTCAATCAGCACAGCCAAACGGCGGGGAGTTCCATATACATTAATTGCCTCACTTGTCAAGTATTGTTCCGAAAGGCTTTTGGGAATAAGACTTTGCCATTGTTGGATGGCGCTACCCACAAAGCTGGCAGGGAGTTCTTCTGTACCGACTTCTAATAAAAAGGATGGCATAACCGAGGATTGAGTTGTCTAGCTAGAACAGTTTATCGCGATTTGACGGTTCTAGGGTTATGATGTGGTAGGGGATGGCGCGTCAACTTGGCTGTGCTGCAACTGAGTTTCAGATTTTACACGGTATATTGCTTCGTAACGAAAAACATTCAGAACTGAACACTCAGCAACAAAGGCAATGCTGGGATGCAGGTACTCAAAAGCGAAAATCACTAGATCTCGATAACCTCGATCGTTTTCGCATATCCAAACTGTCGTCAACTTTTTACCAAGTAAAGACTGACACCAAGATGGTGTATTTTCCGCAGAATGCGTGCTAGCGGTTTCCTGAATTATTTCTATTTCATCAGTATCGGCAATTGGTAGCAAGGTAACTGTAGTATCTTGAAAGAATAATTGGATTTTATCAAGGCAGAGTTCATTGCTAGAAAATTCTTTATCTTCTAGTATTGATACTGCTGTTAGAATTTGTCCGATCGGAAATTCATCTGTTGCCATATATTATGTTTCAGTTTCTTTCGGTAAAATCGCAACTCGAAAACCCAGCTTATCCATCAATTCAATAAAAGTATAAATTTCAGCAGCATTACTTTCTGTTAGTATTTTATCGAGTTTTTCATGCAACTGTTTCGCTGAATCTGAAAGGCGATCGCTTTTTGCACAAGCCTCAATTACCTTTCTAACCGCGTTTCGCAGTAGTTCCGGTTCGGGGTCTTTTTCTTCTAAAATAGCTTCAATGTAGCCAGCAGCGTG
Organism: Aerosakkonema funiforme FACHB-1375; assembly: GCF_014696265.1. Lineage (GTDB taxonomy): Bacteria > Cyanobacteriota > Cyanobacteriia > Cyanobacteriales > Aerosakkonemataceae > Aerosakkonema > Aerosakkonema funiforme_A. The sequence continues at coordinate 8,775 of NZ_JACJPW010000038.1, forward strand.
TTCTGGATCTTTCAGACATTCAATTAAAAACTCCCGGTAGCTATCGCTAGTTGGCATTTTCACGCTTTTCATACTCTTCCCAATACTCCTTAGCTTTGTTGATATCTTCTTCTTGGGTGCTTTTATCTCCCCCGCAAAGGAGAAGTACAATTGTCGATCCTATTTGTCCAAAGTAGATCCGATAGCCTGGGCTATAGTTGATTCTCAATTCATAAACGCCTTCACCAACAGAACGACAGTCACCTAAATTGCCTAGTTCAACTCGTTCAAGCCTTGCGTCTATTTTATATTGAGTTTTGCGATCGCGCAGCGAATAGTACCACTCTAAGAAAGGTATTCTGCCATCTGGCGTAATGTAACGTCGAATTTCCCTTGGTGTTGCTTCCATGATTTCATTTTATACCTATTATAAAACCCTTGTTCTGTTGTAAGATGCGTCAGACTTCGGTGATAAATCGATGCTGGAAAATCTGAACTTCTGACGCACTCTACTACCTGATAGCAGAATTTAAACACACACCTGCCAAATTTTAATTGTATTATCAAAACTGCCACTGGCGAGAATTCGACCGTCAGGAGTGAAAGCAACAGAATTAACTGCACCAGAATGACCAGTGAGAGTACCAATATTTTTTATAGGGTCTTCTATACTCCATAGTTTGATTGTTTTATCTGCACTACCACTAGCAATAATTTTTCCATCAGGACTGAAAGCAACAGTATCAACTGAGGCAGAATGCTGTCCAGGTATTTCCCAAATACATTCTTTAGTGCTTATATCCCACAGTCTGATTGTTTTGTCTTCGCTGCCACTAGCAATGGTTTTTCCGTTATGATTGAAAGCAACAGAACGAACGCTTCCTGAATGTCCAGAAAGATTAGAACTAATCCCTAATCGACTGAGGAATGTTCCAAAAAATCCTTGTTTCCAAATCTTAATTTTTGTGTTCTGATTGCCACCAGCTATGCTCTTACCATCAGGACTTAAAGCAATAGTATTTATCCCTTCTGCACCAGATAAAAAATCCACATATTTACCCGTATTCGTATTCCAAGTTTTGATCTGACCATCAGCTTTACAAAGGCTAGCAATAAACTGTCCGTCAAAATTAAAGGCTACAGAATTTACACGTCCTAAATGCTTATATATTGTCCAATTACCAATGGTGCGAAGAAGTTGACCATTTGTAAAGTTCCAAACCCTAATTTTGCCATCCTCACAACCAGCAGCAAGAGTCTGCCTATCGGGACTAATCGCCACTGATAAAACTGCACCCGATTTCTTATCAGACAGAGTGCGAAGCAGTTGACCGCTATCGATATTCCAAATTTTGATAGTACCATCAAAACTAGCACTCGCAAGAGTTTGTCCATCAGCACTGATAGCAATAGATGTAACCCAATTTGAATGTCCAGTTAAAGTTCGCAAACACCTGTAATTCTGAGTTTGAAATGTTGATGAAGACGTTTGATTGCGCTTGGACACAACCGTATTAGGATTCAGCGCGTAGAGTACCTCATCAGCTGATTGATAACGTCGCTTCGGGGCAAGTTCCAACATTTTATCTAGGATTTGACCGAGCGAATCACTAACTGGACTATTTAACTTCTCTCGCCACATCCAAACACCTTCATCAACATCAAATAATTGAAAAGGATCGCTTCCAGTTAGCAGACAAATACAGGTAACTCCCAAACTATAAATATCGCTACCAAAACCTACTTTACCCGCATTTTGTTCGGGCGCAACATAACCCGGAGTGCCAATCACCGTGCCCGTTTTTTGCAAAGCAGTTCCAGTTGCGAACTTAGCCGCACCAAAATCAACTAAAACCAACTGACCGTTGTTAGTGCGGCGAATAATATTTTCCGGTTTGATATCTCGATGAATTACTTGGCGTTCGTGAATAAACTTAAAAGCTGGCAGTAAACTATTTAAAAGTAGCCAAATTTTTTGTTCGCTAAACGCTCCTTGCTGTGCCAACTCTTTCGACAAATCCTGACCTTCAATAAACTGTTGCAATAAATATAAATATTTGTCTTCTTCAAAGTAGGCTAACAGAGTCGGAATTTGCGGATGTTCTCCCAGTTCTTGCAGTCGCTTTGCCTCTTCTTGGAATAATTCGATCGCCTTTTGCAGTGCGCCAGTTCCTTGCAGTTGCGGTGCAAATTGCTTAACGATACAGCGTTCTTTTAATTTATCTACATCTTCAGCTAAATAGGTGCGTCCAAATCCTCCCCTACCAATTGGTTGGATAACACGATAGCGGTTTCTCAGCAGAAGCACCAGTTTTGAGCCACAACTTTGGCAAAACTTTGTCCCATCAGGATTCAAAGGTTTCTGGCAATCGGGGTTGAGGCAGCAGATCATAATCCGTCATCTCTCTGTGGTTACATTCTATGATATGTGGCGATTTTCAATTGCGTGAATCTTAACCCGGTTTCTTTGTATCTTACGCGGCTGCAAGCACCTGTATTTGGTATTCATCCCTCGCCTCGCCGCAGAGGGGGGTAGGGGGGAGAGGTCAAGCACTTCAAGGAAAAATCTTGTAAATCTCTTTTCGGTGAGCAATTCTTTCGCAAATTAATGTATTTGTCTCTTGCTCAACCGTAATACCAATTCTATAGTTACCTACGCGAATCTTATATTTATCGTTATAACCTTTCAGCTTTTGCAGATATCCTAACTCAAAAGGATTCTCTGATTCCAATTCTTGAAACACAATAGGTTCGACCCGGTTTTGGATATCTGCTGGCAAAGCAGCAAGTTCTTTCAAGAATCTCCTAGTGTATTCAACTTTCCACATGATGCTGTTTCAAAGATTGATAATACTTTAAAGCTTCTGGCTTGGAAAGCCGTTCTTTATTCTCAGATTCTTCCATTAACTTTGCCAAACCGTAATCTTCGATAATTTCCTCAATCTTTTCAAATTCAGCAATGGGAATTAGGACGGCGATCGGTTGCTGATTTTCATCTAAAACAATGTTTTTATGAATTTCTAGCATTGTTGGTAATTCGCAATTGTTTAATTTTATTATATAGCATAAATGTCCTGTTCGCGATAAAAAACCTAATCCCCCAGCCCCCTTTCCTACCAGGGAAGAGGGAGTAATATGTGGTATTTCCCCCCTCGTCTCGCAGGAGAGGGGAGTAGGGGAGAGAGTCGCATCCTTCCAAATCTGGCATAATCTCCTTAATAGCCATTCAGTTAAGTGGGAGGTTTTCGGATGTACTTTGGCAGAAATTTCAAAATCTCTGGAATTGCATCTGTAAAAGTAGCGATCGCAACAACGTTGACTGGTCTTATAGTATGTACTAACTTTGACACTGCTATTAGTCAAACTGCCATTCAACCGCAGACCCCGCTTCCCAATATGGCAGAAAATCCTGACCTACCTCCCAACCTAAATTTACATACTAGATTTGATGACATTAGTACAAAAATATCTGAAAATGCCCAAGTTCATGCAATTGGAGTCTATGAAGGTTATTACGATATACCCAGGCGTTTTCGCGAACATAAACAAGGAATGGTAGAATTGAAAATTACTAAAAATGATACACCTATAGTTCTAGTTTTAACAGCCTATGAGCCTGTAAAATGGAATATTATTAACGAGTCGAATATAAAAATTGAATATGTAATTTTGAGTGGTTATCACAATCAAGAAGTTACAGGAATTACATCTAATACGCCTATATTAAATGAGTCGTATAAAAAGGGAGATGAAGACTATTTTTACTTTTACAAAAATGATTCAGAAGTGCGTTATTTTCCTAGCAGAGATGGATGTACCGAACAAAAGTATCCACAAGAAAGCTCTTATGTGCGATCGACTATAAAAATCAAAGAAATTACTGGCTTAGAATTTACCAGCATCCAAGGTAAATATAGTGAGAAAAACTTTGAAATAAATAACCAAACACAGGGCAGTTATCTATCGACAGAAAGAGATAGGGGGTTTTGTTATAAAAATTCTGCTGGAGAACTGGAACGGAATTTTTAACCTTGTGTCACCTCCACATAAATATGTTCCAAACGCACGGGCGATCGCGCGATCGCATCCACAGCAATCCCATCAAAACACGCGATAATTTCCTTCAATTCCAAATGTTTTGGCAACCAGAAAGCCAAATCGTTACCGTAGCGTCGATGGGTAAAGCCGAGTTGTTTGGCGCGTGCGATCGCACTCTCTTCATCCCGCGTTTGCACCACAACAATTTCCTGCGCCGGAATCAATTCTCGCAACGCAGACAAACTCCCCTCAACCACAATTCGCCCACCTTTAATAATACCAATCTTATCGCAAAGCCGCTCAGCTTCATCCAACAAATGCGTCGTCAACAAAACAGTAATACCCTGCTTTTTCAGATTCCGAATTAACTCCCAAACCTCATAACGCGCCTCAATATCCAAACCCGTCGTCGGTTCATCCAAAATCACCAACTTCGGCTGATGTACCAACGCCACAGCAATATTCAACCGCCGCTTCATCCCACCGCTGAGAGTTTCCACCGGACTCTTAGCCCTATCTACCAAATTAACAGCCTCCAAACAAACTTGTACCTGTTCCCAGCGCTGCTGTGCTGATAACCCGTAAATCCGCGCAAAAAAATCCAAATTTTCCGCACAAGTGAGACTGTTGTAAAGTAAATTATCTTGCGGCGCTACCCCAATCAGCGATTTAGTCGCCTCAGAAATCGGTTGCTTATTAAGCGTAATTTCTCCCCTATCTTCCTTCAGCAAATTACATATTATATTGATAGTAGTAGTCTTCCCTGCACCATTTGGCCCCAACAACCCGTAAATTTCACCCAGTTGAACGTGCAACGTCAAATCCTGAAGAACTTGTCGCTTCCCAAAAGACTTACTTAACCTCTTAATATGCAGCATAAAACTTAATAACCTAACTTTTTATAGAGCCTTTTATTTTAACGCAAAGTACGCAGAGGTTTTCGCAGAGGTACGCAGAGAAAGAATTCTTCTTTGCGACCCTTTGCGTTTCCCTTTGCGACTCTTTGCGTTAAAAAAATACACTCACAACCTCCTCTCTACACTTAACATTCGCCGATAGCACAGCCATCCCGCTCCCACCATTACAATAGCAAAAGCATATAAAAACCAAAAATGAAACTCAATATCAGCAAAATTTTTTCCCTCATCAGACACTTGTAAAAACGCCTGAATCATATGGTAAACTGGGTTAAATTTAGCTAGATTCAGTAGAGTCTTAGGAAACACGAAACTTGGCACAAACGCGCCCCCCAAAATTAACAGAGGCACACCAAAAGCCGCCACCAAAGCATTGACATCTTCAGTGCGACGCGCAAATTGCGTACCGAGAACAAACCCTACACCAACATACGAGATAATACTTAGTAAAATAATAATTCCTCCCAGGAGGATAGAACCTTGAAACTTGGCTTGCCAAAAAGCCGCAATTGTGTATATTAGGAGAGTTTGACCGATGCCTATGCAGCTGTGAGCTACAAAAATGCCCAGAAAGTAGGAAATTCCGCTTAGCGGCGAGATAAACAGACGCTTGAGGGTTTGCTGTTCTCGTTCTGACACCACGGTTGCTACACTACCACCCAGGCAGCTAAAAAACAACGCCGCACCCACCACCGTTGTGGGGGCAGCGTATTCAAAAGCCTGAGCCATTGACAGTTGGGCGCGTTCTGCCACAATAAAACCGTTAAGTAAAAGGACAGAAACCGGAAAAATAGACCAAAAAATCAGGCTGCGTCGCCGCCGTAACAATTCAATCAAAATTCGCTGCGCCACAGCCAGCGTTTCGCCCCAGTATTTCATCGTGTGAGGAGTCAGCAGAGTAGTTCATGAATCCATTATCAAGGTACGCGCTTTCGCAGCCCATTTCGCGACGCACATTATTTAAGATGTTCGGTGTCGGTGCAGTCAGCGGTATAGTCGGATACTCGCGCTTTTCCAAGCCGCAGCCGACCGTTTTTCAGCAAGATAGCCTAGATTTGCCGCACTGGTTGAATCGTCCTATTAGTGTCGCAGTCATTGGAGGTGGGTTGGCGGGATTAGCCAGTGCCTACGAACTCAGTCAAAGGGGTTTCGCCGTCACCCTTTTAGAACGTGCGCCCCAGTTGGGAGGCAAAATCGCCAGTTGGCCTATCCAAGTTGGCGATGAAACTTTTATGATGGAACACGGGTTTCACGGCTTTTTTCCCCAGTATTATAACCTCAAGAGTTTAGTTACCGAACTGGGAATTAAAGACAACTTTGTAGATTTGAAATTCTATTCGGTTGTTTATCGAGATAAATACAAACCAGAAGTATTTCGCCCCAGCCATTCAGCTTTTCCCTGGAATATTGTAGATTTAGCAATAGCATCTCCGAACAGATTGACTTGGGGGATTAATCTGACTAAGTGGGAACATTGGCAAGTTTTCCGGGCGATTACTGGTTTCCAAACTGAACGAACTTTTCAGAATCTTGACAACATATCTGTTGCGGAGTGGGTTGAGAAAGAATTTCCCAGAGGACTTTATGACTTGTACTTCCTTCCTTTTGCTAAATCTAGTTTGAATGCGCCAGATAAAATGAGTGTGGGAGAATTAATGCAGTTTTTCCACTTTTACTTTTTTGGCAATCCGGAAGGTTTAGCTTTCAACGGCACTAAGGATGATATGGGTACGAGTTTGGTACAACCCATTGCGAGGGCAATTGAAAGTAAGGGCGGTAAGATTATTACGGGTGCAACGGTTAGAGAAATTAACTGTTCGCAAGGAAAGATTGCTTCCTTTAGTTATCAGCAAGGCAATGGCGGTAGCGATGTTCCTTTTTGGGTAACTCGCAACGATGTTATCGCCGATGACAAGATGGAATATTTCGGTGCTGGCGATGAAGTGTTTGCCGCTAAGTCTGGAGGAACTGAAGCGATTTCTCTGACTTGCACTCACCAAGGTTGTACTGTTCAGAAACAAGCGAATGGTGAGTTTCACTGTCCCTGTCACGGTGCGGTTTTCGACGCTGACGGTAAAGTCGTCAAAGGGCCAGCACAAAGAGATTTGCCCAGATACAAAATTGTACAGCGACAGGGAGATCGATCGCAATTACTTGCCGCCACTAATTCCCCACAACAAACATCTGCGGAAACTATCAAAGCAGATTACTACGTCATCGCCGCTGATGTGCCGGGAGTCCAGCACTTATTTAGTTTAATGACTGGCGATATAGATAACCGAGTGCAAACACAGGTAGCCAAATTGAGTATAGCAGACCCGTTTGCCGTGTGTAGATTGTGGTTCGATCGCGACTTTGAATGGACACAAAGTTGGTTTACCTCCCTCTCTGGTTATCGCCTCACCGACAGCATCACTCTCTACCACCGCATTCAAACACAATTCATTGCATGGGCGAAAAAAACCGGGGGTAGCGTTGTCGAGTTACACGCTTATTGCTACAAAGAAAAAGAATTTCCCACTCAGGAAGCATTACTCGCAACCTTCCAGCAAGAACTGTACGAAATCGTACCCGAACTCAAGGAAGCCAATATCTTACACCGCGAATTAGTCAACCAAAAAAACTTCTCCGGTTATCCACCAAATAGTTATGCAGAACGACCCCAAACAAGCACAAATATTCCCAACCTAATGTTTGCCGGAGATTGGGTAAAAATGCCCTTCCCTTGCGGCTTAATGGAACGCGCAATTAGCAGCGGTTTACTCGCAGCAAACGAAATCCTACATCGCGAAGGTTTGCAGAGGCGTCCCCTACTTTCCGTCAACCCAGAAGGCGTTTTGAAGATTTGAAATTTCACCGCAAAGCAAATGAACGCAGATAAACCCAGATAACATACGCAAAACGGTAGGGCTATATCTACTATCTGTGTTCATCTGTGTTTATCTGTGGATATCTGTGGTAAAAAAATAACCTATCAACAAACTTGCTACCCTTATGACTTCCCTCTCTCCAACAACTCAAAATCGCGATGTTCGTCAACTAGGAATCAATCCAAATCACTGGTATGTCGTCGCCAGCAGCGCAGAGGTGAAAACCGAACCTCTCGGCGTCACCCTCTGGCATCAACCAATTGTTATTTATCGAGATAGTGCAGGCAAAATCCATGCTTTAGAAGATAGATGTCCCCATCGTCAAGTTAAACTAAGTCACGGTAAAGTAATCGGTGAAAACTTAGAATGTGCTTATCACGGATGGCGTTTTAATGGCGATGGTCAATGCGCCGAAGTTCCCTACTTAGCAGCCAATCAAAAGTTACCAAATTGTGATATTCGCCGCTATCCCGTCCAAGAGAAAGATGGTTTCATCTGGCTATTTCCCGGAGATGAAACTTTAGCTGAAACTATCTCGCCTATGGGATTACCGGAATGGGAACATCTCAATTATATCGGTAGTGTGGCAATTATTCACTGTCAAGCCCACTATTCCTATTTAATAGAAAATTTAATGGATATGTATCACGGACATTTGCATCAAGACTGGCAAGCTTGGGCAAATCCCGTGCTTCAGGATATTGACGAAGACGATAACCGCGTTGATGCTCACTATCAAGCCCAAAGTTATTATAAAATAGATAAAATATGGTCAATTTCGCAATTATTTTTCCCAGCTTTGCGGCGTCTGCATCCCGAACCGTTGGATGTGAGTTATGTTTACCCGCACTGGGCTTCAACATTAGGCAAAGATTTTAAGATTTACTGTTTGCCTTGTCCGGTGAATGAGACGGAAACTCGCGCTTATCTGATTCATTTCACATCCTTGAATGCGTTTTGGCGTTTGCACAAATTGCCCGTGTGGTTTCGGCGATTTGTAAAAGATATTTGCTTTAATGCAGCTAAAGGTTTACTGGAAGGTTTGGTGCGTCAGGATGTAGAAATGATTGAGGAGGAACAGCAGGCGTATTTGCAGAATCCTGAGAGAAGGAATTATGAATTAAATCGGGCTTTAGTTAGTGTGCAAAAGTTGATGAAGAGTCAGGTTGAGAAAGTGTGAAACCTATCCCCCAATCCACTCTCCTGTAAGAAGACAGAGAAATAACATATAGATGCTAAATTTCGACTCTATGCGTTGCGTTTACACTCTTACAGGTCATACCAGCTATGTTCTTTGCGTCGCTTTCAGCCCAGATGGACAGCTTCTTGCTAGTGGCAGCCACGACGGGACTGTCAAACTATGGCAAACATCTACAGGACAGCAACTATACAACCTCATAGGTTATGACAAGGAGACTAGCCTTATTTTACAGTGGATTACGTCTGTCGCTTTCAGTCCCGATGGCCAGATTCTCGCCAGTGGCAACTGGTACAAAACTATCAAGTTATGGCAAGTGAGTACGGGAGAAGAACTTCGTACTTTCAAGATTTTTAACTTAGTTACATCTGTCGCTTTTAGCCCGGATGGGGAGATATTAGCCAGCAGTAGCGGTAAACTTATCAAGCTGTGGCAGGTGATTGCGAAAGAGGAACTCTGCACTCTTGAGGGTGATATGCAATCCGTTAAATCCCTTGCTTTCAGCCCGGATGGACAGATTCTTGCCAGTGGTGATGTAGCTATCAAATTGTGGCGGATACCTACTGGGCAAGAACTTTGTACTCTTACGGGTCATACTTACACAGTTCATTCCGTTGCTTTCAGCCCAGATGGGCAAACTCTCGCCAGTGGTAGTGCTGATGGAACTGTCAAGCTGTGGCAAGTAAGTAGCGGGAGAGAACTTTGCACCCTCATCGGTCATATTGGTGATGTTAATTCGGTTGCTTTCAGTCCAGACGGACAAATTCTCGCCAGTGGCAGCAATGACAAAACTATCAAGTTCTGGCAAGTGAGTACCAGAAAAGAACTCGGCAATCTTCACGGACATATTCAAACAATTCAATCTGTCGCTTTTAGCCCGGATGGGCAAACTTTAGCTAGTGGCAGCAATGACAAAACTATCAAAATTTGGCAATGAAATTAAATAAGTATGCAGAAATTTACAACCTGGTATAGTTATTGGATGCGCTTGGTTTTCCAGTGGGTATTTTTTAACTCTCGATAAAATTGCAAATTACCAACAACGAGCTATAATGCAATTATCCAATTGCGAATTCTATCAAATTCGAGAGAAAAATCCCCTTTATCCCTAAGAAGGGTGAAGCATTGCGATAGAAAAACTTTGGGTCACAGGAATACACTTATCGCCGCAATGCTTCACCCCTACACTCCACACTATAAAGAAGGTAAATAACCCAGATTTGGTATTACTCACAATGCTGGAAATTCATAAAAACAATGTTTTAGACGAAAATCCGCAACTATGACTGCCTCTGTCGAAAATATTCTCAATTCTTTTGAACTACTGAGTAAATCAGAAAAGAGGCAAATCGCCTCAGAAATTCTCAAGCGCACTCTCAGTTTTGATTTTCCATCTTTAACAGATGAAGAACTTGCCGAGAGTGCAGAGGAGATATTTTTACAACTCGATAAAAGGGAAATAGCAGGACGTTGGATAATCACTATTCAACCAAAAACAAATACTACTGCGATTACGCGCAGTCACGACGCCTTTTTAAAAGGCTACGCACCGGAAGATGAAGGACTTTATGACGACTATCCAACCGGGTGATTTTTGGGTGGCAGATATTCCTTTTACCGGTGGTGGTGCTGTCAGAAGGAGGCGACCAACCGGTATTATTAAGAAAGGCTATTAGAAATGTGGTTGAGTCTTGTGCAAAAAGCGATCGACTTTCAGATTCAGCGAAGCAGTTGCATGAAAAGCTCGACAAAATGCTGACAGAAAGTAATGCTTCCGAAATTTACACTTTTATTGAATTACTGGATGCACTGGGTTTTCGAGTCGCGATCGCACTCAAAGATCCTGAGTCCTAAATGCGATCGCCTCTTTTACCAGTTTATCGCTTCGGTAATAGCGGACGCATAATTAAATAACCGGCACCGAACGCCGTTACCACAATCATAACGATCGCCAACGTCAACCACCAGCCATTCACCTCAGAGCTTTTTTCTGGCTGGGAACGGCGACGAGGGCGGACTTCCGGCTGTTCGATCACCATTTTTTCTTGAAACGGAGAAACGGCGGGCTCCATATCTGCGAAAATATTAGCAGTGTCAACCGCAGACGCCGAAGGTGTAGCAGGAGGAACCGAGCTGCGGCGGCGAGGCATGGGACGCGCTTCCTGGATGGGCCGAGTTGGTTCGGGCCTTAATTCGGGATGAGTTTCGGGATAGCTGTGGGGAATCTGACTCCAGCCAACGGTTGTGGATGTGTCAGCTGTTTGCTGTAAATGCAGCGCCGCGTGAACAACCTTTTCAATTTCCCGACGCAGCTGTTGATTGTGTTGCGATAGCTGTTGATTTTGGTTGTTCAGCGAGTCTAACATCACCTTAGTTGCTTGCAACTCTGCTGCCAATTCTCGATAGAGCGAAATTGGTACGGAAGGTGAGTAAGCTCCTGGTGCTTGGGGATGATGACCTGCACTCGTATGGGACACCGATTGCTTGGGATTGAAGTTAGATGTCATAAAGCTCACGATCGTTTGAAAAATCCCGCACCTAACGGTCGGGGAGGAAGTAAGACGCTTTACCTAGAATTGCGTCAGACAGAGGCAACCTGTAGAACAACTATGCCTCAGAATAATCCAAATCGGGAAAATCTCACAACATTATTCCCAAATTTTTTTTATCGATCGCCATTTTTCCGTATGAGCGGGAAAAAGTGTCCTACCGGGCCTTGACCTCGACCGATACTCAAAGCGTATAGCAAGGCGTTGCTGACGTAATCCTTTGCCAGTCGGACGGCGGAGCGTAAATCTTTACCCAATGCTAGATTAGCTGCGATCGCTGCTGCCAGAGTGCAACCGGTGCCGTGAGTGTTACTTGTATCAACCATCGCGGCAGTCAAAGTTTCCAGTCGATTTCCATCAAACCAAATATCCACACCGCGCAGACTTCCCGGCATTCCTCCTCCCTTTACCAACACTGCCTGAGCGCCTAGCTTGTGAATGCGCTGTGCTGCTGCCCTCATATCATCGAGGGTATGAATTGGCAAGCCACTTAATATTTGTGCTTCATATCGATTTGGCGTCACCAACATTGCTTGGGGTATCAGCTTTGACTGCAAGCACATTACCGCATCATTGTCAATCAACTGTGCCCCTGTCCGGGAAACCATCACCGGATCGACCACCAAATTATCCAACCCCAAAACTTCTGCGCGATCGGCCACAGCGGCAATGATTTCCCGATTGTGCAACATCCCCGTTTTAGTAGCTTGCACCCCAATATCTGCTACCACCGCCTCAATTTGGGCGATGACAGCCTCTGGTGGGAGAGTGTCAACTCGCGTTACTCCCAAAGTATTCTGAGCCGTCACGCAGGTTATGGCACTGGTGCCGTGGACGCAGTGAAAGGCAAATGTTCGTAAATCCGCTTGAATTCCCGCACCGCCACCGCTATCCGAACCTGCTATCGTCAAAGCTACGGGTACGCTCGATCCGGTTGTTGCCGTCATAGTGAGAATAAGAGTACACCGAGTTTTTCGCAAACAAAAATTAAAAATGAAGCATCCCTCATTTTTAATTTTTAATTTTTAGGTATTTCGGGGGCGTCGTCTTTGCAGAAAATCTGGGATATCTAAGCCGCCTGATTGTTTTTCTTGGCTTTCGGGAGCTGGGGTAGGTTTAACAACTGGTGCTGGTGCGATCGGTCGCTGCGGTTGCACTTTCGCCACCCGCCCTTGCGGAGTGCTTTGCACCTCGCCGCTAAACCCCGTGGCTATTACCGTAATTCTGATTTCGCCTTGCAGCCGTTCGTCGATCACTGCCCCAAAAATAATGTTGGCGTTGGGATCGACCACTTCATAGATAGTTTCTGCCGCAGCATTAACTTCGTGCAAAGTCAAGTCTGTGCCACCCGTAATATTAAACACCACACCTTTGGCTCCATCTACGGAAGCTTCCAGCAATGGAGAGGAAATGGCGGCGATCGCAGCTTCTCTGGCGCGAGATTTGCCCGATCCTACACCAATGCCCATCAAAGCCGAGCCGGCATCGGCCATAATGGCTCTGACATCGGCAAAGTCAACGTTAACCAAACCGGGGATCGTGATGATATCGGAAATCCCCTGCACACCTTGACGGAGAATATCATCTGCCACCCGGAAAGCTTCCTGGACAGGGGTTGTTTCCGGAATTACCGATAAGAGGCGATCGTTGGGAATGATAATCAGCGTATCCACCCGACTTTGCAAAGCCGCAATGCCTTCCTCCGCCTGATTCGTGCGCCGCCTTCCCTCAAATAGAAAAGGTCGGGTCACCACCCCAACTGTTAAGGCTCCCACTTCTTTGGCCGTTTCTGCCACGATTGGTGCTGCACCCGTACCCGTACCACCTCCCATACCGGCGGTGATGAAAACGAGATCCGAATTGCCTACAGCTTGGGCGATTTCGTCGCGAGATTCTTCTGCGGCTTTTTGACCGATGGCGGGATTGCCCCCCGCACCCAAACCTCGCGTCAATTTCTGTCCGATTTGCAATCGTTTCATGGCAGATGATAAGGTCAGAGCTTGGGCATCTGTATTGATCGCCCAAAACTCAACGCCGGCCACATCGCTGGCGATCATACGGTTTACCGCATTGCTACCGCCACCGCCTACACCGATCACCTTTATTTTTGCTACCCGACTTGGCACGATTTCGCTACTTCGAGTTGTTTCGTCAACCATACCTTTGGCATCGCGAACTTGACCGAACTGAAAACCAGAATTCATATACGGATTGTTGGCGTCCATAGTCGGTGCCAAACCCGGTTGTCCCTCTGCTTGGGAACGGTTAAAAGCGAGCCCCTGTTTATTATTAAGCGTCATTGCTTTTCAAAAATAGCTAGTAAACAACTTTTCAATTTTAGGTAGCTCAAGTCAACTATAGGGTAAGTCGGTTGAAAAACCAATCTTAAATGACTTGCCGGATAGTTAGGATGGCAATGCGTTTTTCAAATAGCCTGCCAGGGCGATCGCTGTTGCTCTATTGCCAGCAGCTATCGGCCTAGTAGTCCTAACTCCCTGGTTCTAGCAATTGAATCGCTGGGGCTTCTGGTTTTTTGAGGTCGATATAATCGATCCGGCGTCCATTTAGTTTAGCTGACAAATGTCTCATCCGATCGAGTACTTTGAGTTGCTCCCCCAACTGGGAACTGTATGGCCCCATATGTACTACACCCAATTCAGTTTTCAAGATTAAGTTTTCTGGGTCTTGCCAGTCAATCTCAGAAACTTTCACTGGTGAGCGACGAACTACTTGATAAACTTTAGACCAGTATGGCAGATACCGATCTCGAGAACCGATGATTTTGAGCGTAGGCAAAGGAAAAGATTTTTCTATGCTGGTGTAACTTTTGATCGATATCCAGGCACCCTTTTCATCCAGCAACCCTACCGTTGATTGTTGGGATGGACTTTTTCCCTCTTTTGCCACTGCCAAAAAATTGCACCCAACTTGTTTGCAGACATTAGCGTAGTGTCCGCTCAGCGCGATCGCTACTGGCTGTCTTTCCTGGACTTGCACCGTCAACCCTGGTGGAAATAGCTGCCGGGTAACTGTTGCTTTCGCAATCAGGGATTGCTTAGACTCCAGCTTTTCGGCAATCTCTTGCGGTTCGATCCGCAGCAAAGACTGGGGATAGGTTAAGGATAACAAAGACCGAATCGTGCGATCGGAAAGAAGTTGATTTCCCTGAATATCTATCTGCTCTGCTTCCTGTATTGTCCATACGGGTTGGCTGCTTCCCCAGACTAAGCCTCCTGCTAAACCGCATAGCGCTAAAGTTCGCCAAATTTCATGCACTACTTGGCGACGACGAAGCCGACGCAAGCTTTGCCGTCGTTGGCTCAGGTCTGATGGCGAGACTGCGATGATGCTAGTCATTCTGCTATATCCCTCTAATCTGTGATGTAATGCGACTGGTTAGTTGAGTGTGCTTAAGCCTTCCAGAGAAATTGCTTACTATTTTTTCAAATCCTAAAGACAACCGCCGATTATTATACATAACAGCTGATTTTTCCCAGTTAAATTCTGAGAATCCGGAACCCCTTGACAATTGGCACGCAAAGCGTTGTAGCGCAAGACAAAAGAATCGAAATTGGCAAAAATCGTTTTAAGCAAATATTTAGGAGACTAACTTCCCGATTTTAAGCCGGAAGGGACTGTAAAAATGATTTGAGGAGCTTTGATTTCCCTTTCTTCCTCTCCCTGCACCGTTTTATTCGATGGGCGGGTTGAGATCCTTGATATTTGAGCGAGCTGTCTGGAGAGTAATTCCTCTGTTGACGGTCGGGAGTGTTGGATAGGGACGAGTGCGATCGCATTGAGTAAACAATATGTTAGATTTTCCTAGATTTTTTAAGGCTTGCAATCCCAGCCGAACGCTTATAGTCGGGAATGCGGAGGATCGACAGTATTATATTGATTTTGCCAGTGTGCGCGGTGGCAAGATCATTGAGGAATTAGAACGAACCATCACCCGCATTTCACCGGATGAACCAACTTGCCAGCTATTTACCGGGCACATTGGCTGCGGTAAGTCCACGGAACTGCAACGGTTAAGGACAGAGTTGGAACAGCAAGGACTTCATGTAGTTTACTTTGAATCCAGCCAAGACTTAGATATGGCGGATGTTGATATTACAGATATCCTGCTGGCGATCGCTCGTCAAGTCAGTGCTAGCTTAGAAGCGATCGGGATTAAGCTCAAACCCACCTACTTTGTCAACCTGTTTCAGGAAATGGTCGATTTCTTGCAAACACCGATCGATCTTGGCGCACAAGCAGAACTATCGCTGGGGATCGGCAAGATTACTGCCAAAACGCAAGCTGCTCCCAAACTCCGCCATCAGTTAAGGCAATATCTAGAACCCCGCACCAATAGTATATTGCAATCGATCAACGAAGAGCTGCTCTCCCGCGCTATCTCGGAACTGAAGCGGCGCGGCAAAAAAGGACTGGTGGTGATTATCGATAACTTGGATCGGGTAGATATGCGACCTGTGACTGCTAGCGGTCGATCGCAACCGGAGTATCTGTTTATCGACAGAGGCGAACAGTTGCAAAAGCTCAATTGTCACGTAGTTTACACCATTCCCTTATCGTTAATTTTCTCGAATGATTATGAAACTCTCAAGAATCGCTTGGGGGGTGGTTTGGCTCCCAAAGTTCTGCCAATGGTGCAGGTAAAATTGCGAGATGGGCAAGATTGTCCGGACGGGATGGCGCTGTTGCGACAGCTGGTACTCGCTAGAGCATTTCCCGAATTGGAGAGAGATATGCGACTCAACGCCATCTCCGAGATTTTCGACAGTCCCCAGACCTTAGATCGATTGTGCCGTATCAGTGGCGGTCATGTGCGAAACTTGTTGGGGCTGCTCTATAGCTGTCTCCAACGAGAAGACCCACCGATTTCCCGCGAATGCTTGGAAACTGTGATTACAAGGAATCGGGATGACTTATTATTGGCGATCGACGAAAGCGAGTGGGACTTGCTGTTGCAAGTGGTACAATTTTCCAGTATCCGAAGCGAAATAGAATACCAAACTTTGCTGCGAAGTATGTTTATATTTGAATACCGGGATTCTGTCGGTCGCTGGTTTGGGATCAATCCTGCTTTGGCAGAAACTGAAAAGTATAAATCTTGGCAGCAGCAAAAAACTTGAGTCATGGTTGACCCGCATCGGGAAGAATACTTTCACTCCCATAACGAGCGTTCGTTGCAAACTTTGGCACGGGCGCTCGTGCTTTCTCAGGGAGAATTTGAGCTAATTTTAGTGTTATGCAATTACGCACGCTTGCGAGCAGAAACAGTCCGCAATTTCAGGCAGCGATGTAGCGTTAAAATGTGCGAGTTGGTTTTACCGAAGTCTGTTACGCAATTGCACGGGACTATTCTGGGAACAGTTTCTGAGCAGTTTCCACAAGCTCTGATGGTTTTGGGTTTGGAATCTGCGATCGCTCTCGACGATTTGCTAGTTTCTACGAATAGAATGCGGGATCAGTTCTGCCAAAATTTTCCTTTCCCACTGGTGTTGTGGGTGACAGATATGGTACTCCACAAACTGACGCGATTGGCACCGGATTTCAAGAGTTTTGCCGCTCCGACAATTAAGTTTGAAATGCCTACACAGCAGTTAATTGACTTTCTCCGGACAGAGGCTGATTCTTTATTTGCTAGGGTTTTACAGACCGCCGATAATGCTTCTGCCTATAGTTCTTTCGACTGGGCAACTTCTACACACCGCCAAGAACTCGATGATGCTCTTTCCGATTTGCAAAGCCGTGGTGTTAGTTTAGACCCCGATCTAGAAGCCAGTTTGGCTTTTCTGCGAGGTCGCGAGGCTTTTATTAATGATGATATGGAGCGATCGCGTCAACTTTATGAGCAGAGTCTCGCTTTTTGGCAACAAGGGGAGAGCGCGGAAGTCAAAAGTCAAAATTCCTCCTCTTCGCCACTCCCCGACTTAGTTTATCGAGAACGCCAAGGCTGTCTGCTATTCTATCTGGGTGTTTGGTGGCTCAGATATGCAGTTTTGCATCGCTCCCAATATGCAGATGCTAGTTCTCAAGCGCGGGATCTCCTTGAGCAATGTATCGATATGTTTGAACAACTGTCACGTCGGGATGTGGTCGCGAAATTTATCAATGCTTTGGGAGAGGCGTACAAACGACTACAGCAGTGGGATCTGCTAGAAATGGTTGCTACAAAGTCGCGGGATATCCATCAAATCTATCCGGATTTTACGAGATTGGCACAAGCTTACGGCTTTTTAGCAGAAGTGGCGCTGTCTAAATCGGCTTGGCATTTAGCAAAGGAACGCGCAGAAACAGCTATACAAATTATTTTGAATGCCCAAGAGTCAGAATCGGTTGCCAATGTCGAGCCATTGGGGCCAAACTTAGATTGGGTGAAAAGATGGCATAAAAGTTGGTATTTGTTGTTGCTGGGACGATCGCTTTCGTGTTTGGGGCAGGTAAGCGAAGCAATCGAAAAATTGGAAACGGCTAAGGCTGAAAGCGATCGGCGATACGCTCCGCAATTGTATATCGAGATATTGGAGAAGTTGCGCGAACTCTACTTCCAGGAAGGTCGTTATTTAGAAGCCTTTAGACTCAAGCAAGAACAAAGCTCGATCGAGCATCAGTACGCTTTTCGCGCTTTTATCGGTGCGGGATGCTTGCAACCGCAGCGACAAGCACTCAATCCAGTCCGCAAGCCATTTGAGCAGGGGGTAACTGTAGCGGCGGAAATCATTGCGCTGCGCTGGCAAGATGTGACTCACTTGATCGATCGCCTCAGCCGTAGCGATCGCAAACTAATAGTTATTCACGGTGAGCCAGGTGTTGGGAAAACTTCTTTGATAAAAGCTGGCTTAGTACCGCTATTGAAGCAAAGACTTATGGAAGATCCGGCTCCAACTAGATCTGGGTTTAAATCGGAGCGAATTGCTTTGCCTGTGGTGCTATCAAATTATACCGATTGGGTTATCGGTTTGGGTCGATTGTTAACAGAAGGGCTCCAAGAAATTAAATTAGCAAATAGGGCTGTTGCTGTTGAATCTCTTCAGATACTAGATTCTGTAGAAGCGATTGCAGAACAATTGCGAATTAATAGCGATCGGCATCTGTTAAACGTGCTGATTTTTGACCAGTTTGAGCAATTCTTTTGCGTTTGCAGCCATCCTGTCGAACGGCGGCGGTTTTATGATTTTTTGCGCCTTTGCCTAAATCTTCCCTTTGTGAAAATCCTTCTATCAATGCGGGAAGATTATTTGCATTATTTGTTGGAGTGGGATCGGATTGCCAACCTGGATGTTATCAACAATAACATTCTAGATAAGGATATGCGCTACTACTTGGAAAAGTTTTCTTCAGTCGATGCACAGTTAGCGATCGAACGCCTCACTGCACGCGCCCAGCTTCAGTTAGAAACTGCTTTGATAGAGGAGTTGTTGCAAGATTTTGCTGATGAAAGAGGCTTAGTTCGTCCGAGCGAATTGCAGATGATAGGATCTAGATTGGAAGCAGAAAGAATTACAACGCTGGCACAATATCGACAATTTGGATCTAAAGAAAAACTGGTTGAGCTATTTCTAGATTGCGCTATCAGAGATTGCGGTACGCCTAACGAACAAGTGGCGCGATTAGTTTTGTATTCGCTTACAGATGATAACGGTAATTGTCTGCGTAAGACTCGTGCTGAGTTGGTAGCTGCATTAAAAATCATCGGCTTAGAGGTAGAGGCAGAAAAAATTGACTTAGTGCTAACAGTTTTAGTGGGTGTGGGTTTGGTGTTTTTGCAGCCAGAAGTGCCAGCCGATCGCTATCAACTAATTTACGGGTATCTGCTACCTTTTATCCGCCAAGAACAGGTATCATTGATTGTGGAACAATTAAGAAGAGAAAGAGCTAGACAAAGATTTGCAGAAGAACAGTTAAGATTTGTCGAACAAGCAAATCAAATATTAATTGCAGCTCAACAAAAAGCCAAACAAATCATTCGTCGAGGCTTTGTTGGATTGGCTTTGATATCGGTAATTGCAGCAGCGGTAACGATACTGGCAGGTTTCTTTGGGCGAAAAGCAGAATGGCAAAGGCAACTAGCAGAAAGAAAAGAAATTGAGGCGCTAAATACGGTGTCGGAAGCTCGACTTCTTTCTCGCGATCGCGTGGGAGCATTAGTAGCTAGTGTTAAAGCTGGCAAAAAATTACAGGAGATTGAAGAACCGCCCGATCTCAAGTTATTGACTGTAATTAGACTGCATGAAGCGCTCTATTCAGATAAAGATTGCGAGCGATTAGAAGGTGGCAATACTATCAAGAAATTTAATTTTAGTCCTGATGGTCAAACAACAGAGTATCTGTGGCATTTAGACAAAAAACAAATCGAAATCAAGCTAGATGAGCTATTACTGAGCGGTTGCGATCGCTTGCGGGATTATCTGCAAACTAATCCTCATGTTTACGAGAGCGATCGCCAACTTTGTGCTGCTACTCCCCATCGTTAATCAGAGAAACCGGGTTTTTCTAAAAAACCCGGTTTCTGAAACTATTAGATTCGTAGGTTGGGTTGAGAAACCCAACATTTGCGTTTGGTTTCCCTTCCCTCAACTCAACCTATAAAAAATGACGAAGGTATCGTCTAAAAAACCTGGTTTCTTGCAATTATTAGATAGAGCTACCCGCAGCTTCAGCACCCATTTCTAACACTGCACCGCGCAAGAAATCAATTTGCTCTTGAAATCTCATTCCTTCAATCTTCGCCAGCAACTCTTGACCGGCTTGGGGAAGTTGATATTCGGGAGGTACGGGAATGATAGTTTTGTTGTCCATACCTTGAGCTAAATAGTACCAAAAAGCCAACTTAGTTTCAGGACTCAAAGAGCCATATTGGCGGCTAATTTGAGTATTCTTTCTAGCAGCAATATCGCGTTGAACTTGCAGCTGTTGGTCAAAGGGAAGTACCTTTACTTGCTCGAACAATCCCTGAGCAATTTCAGACCCAGAAGCGCCGGGAGCAGCTGGAGTAATTGATTTGCCTATTTTGGTGTAAACAAACCACAATAAACCGAGTTGATCGTCTACACTCAAGCTTTTTAAAGCTTCTTTACCTCGATCGTAAGCGCTCACATTTGTTGTTGTCATACCTATGCAATCCCGTTGATTTGTTAACTCACATTTACATAGTGAAACAAACGGTTACGTGCTTACCCCTACAAGAGGGTAGAGAATTGCCTGGGGATCTGGGGATCGCAAATTATACTCAGGGTAGATGTACTTAGGCTATATCGGCAAAGTGGGATCGCACATACGCTTCTAAAGTGCGATCGAGCCTTAAGGAGCCATCCCGATTATCTTCTAAAAAACAACGTCTTTTGAGCGATCGTATGGCATTTAATATTATCTCTGGTGTATAATGATCGGACATTTTCTGTAAAACTTCCACCAAAGTAACAGATTTTTCTTGTTTAGCTAAATAATTAACAAGCTGCTTTTCCGATTCAGTTAACCTTCCCCATACCCGACTTAGTTGAGAGACAATTTCATTACTTAATATCAATGACGGATAAGATAAAAATTCTGCGATACTTCCAGCAAATAACTCTTGAATCATCGTCGCTGTCATTTCTAACCATAAAGGATGACCGCAATACTTTTCAATCAATGTATCCCATATCTCCTCATCTGACAACTCTTTATCCTTTAAAATTTGTTTAGCGGAATCTCCCAAACCTGCGAGTTTCAAACAACGGGTGAATTTATACCGACTTGCGTTCGCGCAGCGTGCCGGATGGCATATCGCATCTTCTGGTTGTTCGCTAGTAATCAACAACAAACTACTTGCATGAGACAATTCAGCAATTTGTTTAAATAACAGATAATATCCCTCAAATTCGGCTCGATATTGACCTGCAAATTCTCCTGTTTCAAATAACATCTGCAAGTCATCTATAATAATCAAACATCGATGTTTGCGTAAAAATTTAAGCAATAAATCGACTTGGCGATCGAGCGTATTGGGAACAGCAGCAGCAGAGACAAAGCTTTGCAGTAAGTCAGTTAAAAAACTATCTATATCTGGAGAATATCGAAGACTGCGATAAACAATATATTCAAATTGCGTTTTGATTTCTTCAATTAGTTTAATCGCCAGCGTCGTTTTACCAATTCCTATCATACCAATTAAGGTAACGATGCGGATACGATCTTGAATTAACCAGCTTTTTAAACTGTTTAGTTCTTCATAACGTCCGTAAAAGGCGGTAATTTCTGGGGCATTATCTATATCTAAATGGTGTTTTTCAGTTGGTTTGGATAGCGGAGAAGGTTTAGGTACTCTCTTTCGTTTTGAACAAATACTTACTTGATGAATACTAATAAAATCGCCAATGGCAGAAACACTATTCGATATAATAATTTTTTCTAAAACATTCCGCACATTTAATTTATTAACATCTTCCCCTAAAGTTTCCGACAACTTTTGCCATAATTCCGATGCAGTATCTCGAACATGACCTTCACTTAAATGGTTTTCTGAAGCAATTTTGGCATATTTCTGACCTTGTAAAGTTCCTTTAAGAATTGTTTCTTGCAGAGAGTCCAGACGATCGCCTGTATGTGTGAAAAGCAGTTCATCAGCGAGTTTCAAGACTTCTGCAATATCCATAGATTGGTCAGATGGGTCGGTTTTTCCGATCTTATCCGATCTTTCCGACATTTTTCCGACATTTTGGCAACTTTTTGGGGAAAAGTTCCGACACGATCCGACTGACAGAGCGATCGGGCTTGCGGTTTGATGGAAAAGATAAAGAATTCATCCTTAAGGAGGATTGATTCAAATGCGTAATGTTAACAAAGCAGCCGTTTTGACTGCTTTGAGTACTGTGTTAGGATTTGTGCCACTGGCTGTTAATGCTCAAGCTATTGCACCTAATCAAGTTGTTATTTGTAGCCATACAGGTGTTACAGAAAGAATAACCTTTAGACTTAACGGTAAGCTCGAGGCTTTAACTCCTAGTCAATGTCGTACTTTTTCTGGTGCTTCTACCTTTCTTTTTTATACTGAATATGGTCGCCAGCCTCGATACATACTTGAGCGTCAATTAAGTGGTGGAGGAAGGTATAATGTTACTCGTACATCGGGACGCTATGAAGTGGAACCAGTTAGGCTGGAGCGGACATAGGTTATTGGTCGAGATTTTCCGAGTGGTTAAAACTAATCTCAACATTAGATGATGGTTTTATAGGGAAAGCAAATAATTCAGTCCGTAGGGTGCGTCAGACAATCAAACTATGGATTAGTTAATTAACTTAAAAATCTGACGCACCCTACCCACTCAGCAGACACGATCGAGATGAGAGTAAAAGATGCGATAAGTGCTGACACACAGGCTACGCCAACGCACTTTACCTTTTTTCACCGACAGGCGATCGCACTCTTTATGTGGATGCGATCGCCGCTTACTTTTTTACTGAGAGGCGATCGCGTTTCAATTAGTTTTGTGAGGGTGTGTTAGAAAAACATAACATACCCTATTTTTGTAAAGAGATTTGGAGTAGTAAAACCGCCGATCAAAGAGCAACATCGACGCTTATTAGAAGCGGATAATCTCGATCGTGCATCGCGATCGCTGAAAACAAACATCAAATTCTCGAAAGAAATTCGTTTGCCCAAGAATTAAAGGCACCTGAGAGGATTGTGCCCAGGCAAATGCTAGACGAACTGCTTCTAGATTCCCAATTTGAACATACACAAATACACCCCGCGCTTCAACCTTTGCAAGATTTCCTGCCAATGGTAAGCGGACAGTTTGTTCCTCCCAAATGACACCCAATTGCAGCCCGATGTCATAAGGTAATAGGTTGACCGCAGACCCAGTATCTAGCAGTGCATTCGCGGAGACAGAGAAGCCTGCATGACTCAGAGTGATGGGAATTGTGGGTAATGCTTCATCGTCAGAAAAGGGAAACTCGATTTTACTAGGCATGAGTAGATGTCTCTTGGTCATCCCGAATCATCTGCATCAGAATGTTTGCCGCTTCCGTTGCGTCGTAGGGCGACCAAACTGGATACTCTGATGCAGAAAAGATAACTTGTAATTCAGCCTTTGGGATTTGCACGGCTAGGAGTTTGAAGAGAGATAATTTGTCTGACTGGCTCAGATTGTTCACCAAAGGAATTAACTCAGCGAGAGACATGGTTTAAACTCCCAGACATAGGATAATACATTTATCATAAGCAATCTGTGAGAGACAGACACGATCGAGACGAGGCTGAAAAATGCGATAAGTGCTGACACACAGGCTACGGGATATCCCGTTAGGCAGGCTACGCCAACGCACTTTATCTTTTTTCACCGATAGAGCGATCGCGCCTCACTTCTGTGCATCATAATTACCTGTCATACCGAAAGTTTAAGCAAAGCTTCATTAATAATAGTTTGATAACCAACTCCTCGTTTTTCTGCTTCCGCTTTTGCCCAAGCAATCACTTGAGGATGAAGTCGAATTGATACTGCTTGATATTTTTCTGTTTCATTTTTTGGCGGTCTTCCAACTCTAGAATAATTGATGCCAAACTGCTCTTGAATAGCAGTTTCAGCCGCCATCACTTCTTCTGGGGTAATTCGTCTTGCTTTTTCAAAGGGAAATTCAACTTTCTTCGGCATATTGTTGACGCTCTCGTTTTGGGCTCTCCCGTACTTAGTGTGATAAATTTTGCTAATCAATTTGCCGGTTGGCTTGAGCAGAGCGAAGCTCAAGGGTCTAAAACTAATAAGTTAGATTTTGTACTTCTACGAAAGGTATAACGCTTGTATGACAGGCTTTCCAAAGCATTCATTACATTTTATTATCACTTCAAGTACGGAAGAGCCAAAACTGTAAGATCGAAGGCAGCTTTTACTTTGCTAATGGTAGTAAATTGGCTGTACGGCATTTGAAAGGCAAAGAGGAGGGATCGGATTTTTGTTTACCAATTATAATTTGCGATCGCTTCACATTTCCAAAAGCGCTGACTCAATTTGAGTGCGATCGAGGTCGCGACCGATAAATACCAATTTTGTTTGACGCAGTTCGGAACTTTGCCAAGGTCGATCGAAGAAATATTCGATGCGATCGCCTACTCCTTGCAGCACTAACCGCATTGGTTTGTTCGCTACGTCAACAAAACCTTTAATGCGATAAATCTCCAACTTTTCTACCAAATCTTGCAGCTTAGCTACCAATGCTTGCGGTTCAAAATTTTTATCGAAAATAAAGTAAACCGAGTTAATTTCGTCATCGTGATCGTGGTCTTCTTCTTCATCGTGATGACTGGGACGACTTTCTAAATTATCTTCTACAGAAGCATTGAATCCCAAGAGCAATTCTGGACTGATATTTCCCCGATCGCAAGGCACAATTTTCACTGTTTGCGGTAACTGCTGTTTCAGCCAATTTTGTACTTGCGTTTGTGTTTGCGAATCTACTCGATCGACTTTTGTCAAGAGTACCATATCCGCACAAGCCAATTGGTCTTCAAACAGTTCTTCGATCGGCGTTTCGTGATCTAAATTTGGATCGGCTTCTCTTTGCGCGTTTAAAGCGTTGATATCGCTGGCGAGAGTACCAGATGAAATGGCTTCGCAGTCTACCACCGTGACGACACCATCTACTGTAGCACCCGTGCGAATTTCCGGCCACCGAAATGCTTGAATTAACGGTTTCGGTAAAGCCAATCCCGATGTTTCGATCAGGATGCAATCTAGCTTATCTTTTCGCTGCAAAATTTGTTGCATAGTTGGTAAAAATTCTTCCTGTACCGTGCAACAAAGGCAACCGTTTGTGAGTTCTACTATGTTGCTAGCAGGATTTTCTTCCTCATCGCAAACTTGGCACGATCGCAACAATTCTCCGTCTATTCCCAACTCGCCAAATTCATTAACAAGTACAGCTATTCGGCGACCTTGATTATTTTGCAGCATTTGCCGAATCAACGTGGTTTTACCGCTACCCAAGAAACCTGTAATTACAGTAACTGGAATTTTTCCGGCCATAAAACTATCCTAACTCTCAAGAATCTTGTCTTAATTAATCGCTCGAATTAATTGTTTTTGGCGATTGCCGAACTGGCAAAGTATAAAAATCTAACTTCTCGCCTCTGTTAAAGGAGGAATTTTCGCTATTATACCCTTTTTCAGAGGTTCGGGTCGCTCCGACCAAGGTAACGAACCATCAGCTTTAGCATAATATTGGTAGGCGCAGTCCAGGATAGCAGATGCACTATCTCCGACTGGTAAATCGCCAAATAAATAAGTGTATTTTCCTGGTGCAGCAAATGAGATGGTACAGGCATGGCTGCAAGCACTCATACACTTAACTTGCTGAATAGTAAAGTTATCTTTTAAATCCCAGTTTTGATGAAGTTTGTTGAGATTTTCTAGCAATTGTTCGCCGCCACTTTTTCCTTGTGGCTTTCCTTCTTTCCAAACGGTGGCGCAGGTTGTACAAACAAATAAAGTATGTTGCATTTTCAGGTTTAATTATTTTGTTTGAGGATGTGGCAGTCGCAGTCCTATGACTAAGCCTATGGCGATGATGCCTGTAAAGTAAGCGAGAGAAATTAACCGCAGTGACAGGGGAGGCGCGATCCCTTCTACTTCGATCGCTTTAGTCAATTTTAAAGGTGAAGATTTGTTATCGCCATTAATTTTCGGAGAAAATTCTACCTCTACTCGATGAGGTGCGCCATCGAAAAATTGCTGACCCCAAGCAAAGTTTCCCTTAGCATCAGTTTTGCCATTATAAGCAAAAGCTACCCAATTATCTTCTAGCTGAATTGTCTCGATCTGAAAAGCTAAATTGCTAGCTGGTTTGCCTGTTTTAGTGTCAGTTGCTTGGATTTGGTAGTTAGCAAGCTGACCGACTGTGGCGTGACTGTCTCCGGATAGTTCCAGTTTGATTCCCGCATTGATAATAGTTGGT
This sequence comes from Aerosakkonema funiforme FACHB-1375, assembly GCF_014696265.1. Lineage (GTDB taxonomy): Bacteria > Cyanobacteriota > Cyanobacteriia > Cyanobacteriales > Aerosakkonemataceae > Aerosakkonema > Aerosakkonema funiforme_A. The sequence continues at coordinate 35,266 of NZ_JACJPW010000038.1, forward strand.
TTTTCCTGTAAGGAAGAATCTTCGTGAGAGTGATGGTGTGAGTGTGTTTGAGATTCTGCGAGTTCGGCGCTGATATTTACAAATAGCAGTGCGGCGATCGCTACTACAGTTAACCCACTCAGCAACAATCGCACCTGTGACGGCGCGATTTCTCCTGGCTGGATTTTTTGTTTTCCTCCGATTACCCAACCACCTGCCAATCCTACCAGCAATAGGATTGCTGCTAAAATAGCAAAATTCCGCCATTTAACCGCATTTTCAGCGACAGAAACGCTCAAGTTTTGCTGAATTGGAGTAAATTCATTGGCAACAACTGGCGTGACATTTACCAATAACTGATATTTTCCTCGAATTGGCAAAATTTGCTGGATTTGCAATTTGCCGTCGGGAGCGATCGTTTCGATATCCAGTAACTTTGTTCCTTCCACGATGGGAAAATCGGTGGCAAACCAGGGATTTTGAGGTGGTGTGAGAATACTGAGGTGAATTCTGGCGTCCTTTAAAGGTTTACCGGATGTATTTAAAGCCTGTAACTTTAGAAGTGCTGGCGATTGAGGTGTTGCAGCTGCCGCCTGAAATGGTAATATTTTGCCAACAGTCGGTTCAGTTGTTAATTGTACTGTTGGTTGAGGATTTTGAGCTACTCCACTGGAACGAAAACAGGCGATCGCCATCAGAGCGATCGCACCTATTAAAAGATGTTTGCTTCTTTTCATTTGTGCTTTGCCGATGATGAGCCGTCACTCAAAACTCGTCTGTCAAAAGTTAATTGTTAGCGGTCTTTTCCTTCTAACCGCTAACATTCGATCGATGACTGATGACTGATGACTAATGACAGCCGACGAGCAAAGTGCTGTGACGCAGAGAATGGAGATTGTTATGTGCAGTTGGGTATGTGGAGAAGTAAACTGTCCAGAGTATCAGAGAAGAAAGGGATAAGTAAAGAGTCGCTTGTACGGGCAACGATAAAGTTAAGTTAATCGCTTTTTTCCGAATCGAAATAGAACGTGCAGTCATCCATACCTCGCAGATGTTTTCAGGAGTGATGTCTAAGTCGGCAGGCATTCTGACTTAGAGACAAAAAGATATTGCCTCATCACAGTTGCGGGACAGTGACGGGCTTTCACCGTTCTTTCCCCGTTACCTCTGACGGCTGCTCCCCGTCAGAACCGACTTGGTTTCGATATTGTATCGTACTGTTTGTACATTGGTAAATAGGATCGTGAATTTAGACATTGTGGGCCACAGTTCGATCGCGTCCTTGTGCTTTTGCTTCATAAAGCGCTTGGTCAGCCGCAGCAATTAGCTGAGCAGGTGAAGATTGATAGTCGGGAATCGTGCTGCCAACTCCCAAACTGAGGGTAATAAACTGGCTTACTTGTGAGTTGGGATGCTCAATTTGCATAGTTGCGACTTTGGCACGGATTTGCTCGGCTACATAAACTGCCCCGGCAGAGTGTGTGTTGGGGAGTATCACGGCAAATTCTTCACCGCCGTAGCGGGCCACCAGATCGGCTGGGCGTCTTGTGGCTTGACGAATAGCTTCCGCCACTTTCTGCAAACAGATATCACCTGCGATATGACCGTATGTGTCGTTGTAAGCTTTGAAAAAGTCTACATCGCAGAGAATCAGCGATAGTGGCTCTCGCTCTCTTACCAGTCGCCGCCACTCTTGATTGAGGTATTCGTCAAAGCGACGGCGATTTGCCACCAAGGTTAATCCATCTGAGGAAGCTAGTTCCAGCAACTGTTGGTTAGCGGCGAGCAACTTTTGGTATAGTTCTGCTTGCTGGAGAGCGATCGCCACCTGTGTGGCCAATTGTTTGAGCAGATCGATTTCCCATTCCTGCCATCGTCTGGCTCGCGAACATTGATGTACCCCCAACAATCCCCAAAGAGAAGGGGCTATGGTAGTGGAAGCATCAGGATTCGCGCTCTGTTTTGGCGTTATTGCACTAGATTCTGAGCGCGAATGCTTCGCCTGTACTGAGTTTTGAGTTACGATATCGTGCGGCTGCTCTGCTGCCTCTGAAAGGACGCCTGTACTAACCAGCCCTTCTGCTGCCCTGGTTTCTTTAAGGATGGGAACTACTAAGTTGGCTCTGACCTGTAAAGGAGCCAGTAGATCGATGCGACACTGACTTATCCCGGAGGTGTAGATATCTTCGATTGCTTCGATGCGACCGTTTTCATATCGATCTAAGTAATTTGCCGCAAAGCATACGTCGTGAATGGTTGTGCCCAGAATAGGAACCCAGCCAGGGCCAACAGATTCTACCGCTATAACGCCACTCCAATCAGGCTGAAAGCGATAGATAATCACTCGATCGGCCTTGAGAAATTGTCGCACTTCGGCAACGGTGGTATTAAGAATTGTATTTATATCTAAAGACTGACGAATTCGCAGGGAGAGAGAGGCGAGGAGACGCTCTCGCGCCATTTGATGCCGAAGTGCCTCTTCCGTCCGCTTGCGATCGGAGATGTCGCGTAAAATCACCGTCCATACGGTTCCTTCTGGGAGATCCAGCTTGGAAATGGAAGCTTCGGCGGGAAACTCGGTTCTATCTTTGCGCCGCAGCCAAATTTCCCGACGCCCTGCCATCTGCTGCCCCCCATCAGCGGGTTTGTACAAGCTAAAAATGTGCTGGCGATGGGCTTTTGTGAAGCCGGGAGGTAAGAGCAAGTCGATTGGCTGCTGCAAAACCTCAGCAGCGGTGTAGCCAAATATTTTTTCTGCACCTTGGTTGAAGAGTTGAACGCACATTTGTTCGTCAACGGAGATAACAGCATCCTGGGCGATATTCAGAATCCCAGCCAAACGACCTTCTGATAAACGCAGGGCTGCTTCCGTTTTTTGATGCTCCGATATTTCTTGTTCCAGTCGCTTGTTGGTCTGCACAAGTTCTGCTGTGCGCTCCTCAATTACTCGCTGCAAAGCTCCTACGGAGGCATCTACTTCGATCGGATCTAGGGCTTGCAGGAGACTGGTTTGGGTAATCACACCGATCAGTTCCCCAGCATCTCCCAAAACTACCAAGCGCCGGATGCGCTGCTGGCGCATTTTTTCGTGAGCGGCGATGAGAGAATCGCTCGATCGAATTGGCAACAGCGGGCTACTCATCACTGTTTCTGCTTTAGTTTTGTAGAAGTCCAATCCCAAGGCTCGAAATTGTAAGATATCCCGCTCTGTGATTATCCCCACTGGGATCGAGGCAGATTGGGGCAACGAACGATCGGCCTCCTGCGTCTCTGTGGATTTCTGTCCTTGAGCATTTTGTACAATTACTACGCTGCTGACACGCTTTTGTGCCATCAGCTGGGTCAGCTGTATTAAGGAGATAGTTGAGGGCGCTTGAATTACCTGAGTTGTCATTACCTCTGTAACTCGTCTTAAGCGCATCCAATCTGCCGGTTGCAGAACTTCTCGAAGGCTTTGATGGGTAATCAGGCCAACTAAAGTACTCTGGTCGTCTACAATTGGCAGATGACGAAATTTTGCTTGACGAAACAGCTTCAGCAGAGTCAAGATATCTTGCGCTTCGGCCTCTTTAAGCGTGAAAGGCTTGTGGGTCATCACCTCTGCGATCGTCACTCCTTCTATAGAGCGCTCTTGGGCTGTAATTTTTACTAGATCTCGCTCTGTAAAAATCCCAATTATGGAAAGGCGATCGTCCGCGCCAATCTGCTGTCGCTCGACCACCAAAACGCAACTGGCTCTGGCCTGACTCATCAGGGCGATGACCTGGTAAACTGGCGAGTCAGGCGTGACTGTTAGAGGGTGGCGATCTATGGCTCGATCGAGTGAAAAAGCAGAGGTAATAAGCATACACCAGAGAGTGTAACGCTTATCAATTTAGAAGGGGAAAGAAAGATACAGGAATTATGGATTTTAAAAGTAGGGCACTTCCCGAACAAGTACGTCCGATCTGGAACCATTGAGAATGATTCCGCTTCCGCATAACTGTCAATGCCAAATATGAAGATACTGACTCTGGCGTACTTGTGGTGGAAAACCCGGTTGTTTGGGCATAGGGTATGGGGCATAGGGTAGAGAAATGCCTTATCCAGCAAGCATTTGAGCTAATAGATAATTTTTACTTATCACCATATGTCCGGGAGAGCCTAACTTACTTAGGACTTACGCAAAGAAACCTATTAATTAACAAATTTCATATTTTATGGCGTTAAATTACGCTATGCACGGGTCGATAAGTTTGGATAGATTTGAGATATTGAGCGCGTTCAAAAGCTGACTCGTCTGGGCAGTTAATTTGACTCATGCTACCGATCATTTGTTGAACAGAATGATATTCGTGTTCTGCCATCCATCCTATCAATTCTTGTTCGATGACTCGAATGTGGTCGATACCATGCCGTAGCAGTACAGAACAAATTTGGCTGATTTTAGCACCAACCATAAGCATTTTTATGACATCTTGACCTTTATGGATGCCGCCAGTTGCGGCAAAATCAAGGTGAATGCGATCGTACAAAATAGCAATCCAGCGCATTGGCAGACGCATATCTTGAGGCGCACTTAAGATTAGGTTCGGTCTAACTTCCAACTCGTCGATGTCGATATCGGGTTGATAAAAACGGTTAAAACATACCAGTGCATCTGCACCTGCTGCTTCCAAACGTTTCGCCATATTTGCCATATTGCTGAAGTATGGACTTAGCTTAACGGCAACTGGAATATTCACTGCGGATTTTACGGTGCTGAGGATATCAATATAATTTTGCTCCACCTGTGTACCTGTCATTTCTATATCGGTGGGAACATAGTAAATATTTAATTCCAATCCATCCGCACCTGCTTGTTCTATTTGCTGAGCGTATTCAGTCCAACCGCCAACTGTTGCACCGTTGAGGCTGGCAATAATGGGAATATTTACCATTTCTTTGGCTTTGCGGATATGATTCAGATATTCATCTGTACCGACATGAAATATTTGCGGTTCGGGAAAATAGGTGAGTGCTTCCGCAAAACTATCTGTACCGTAAGTTAAGTGATGGTGCAATTCGTAACGTTCTTTCTGAATTTGTTCTTCAAATAAAGAATGCAATACGACAGCACCTGCGCCGGCATCTTCCATCCGTTTAACGTTGTCGATGTTTTCTGTTAGGGGTGCGGCAGCGGAGGGAACTAGGGGCGATCGCAGCGTTAATCCCATATAATTTGTGGTTAAATTCATTCTGCTTCCTCCTTTTTATGATGAGTAATTAATCTCGATCTAATTAAAGAGATGAGATTTTAGCGTTCCGTATTTATTAGCTCTCTTATTTTCAAGAGTTTCAATCTTCCCATAAACCCATTTGACCGCGATAACCAGTAATCAGGCGACTGCCATCTTTGAGAATGTGAATTTCCATTTGATCGGAAGCCCAAGTAATTTTGCCTTCAAAAGCAGGATTTAAGATGTAAACTTTTTGATTGCGGGAAGATACTGGCCAATCTGGGGAATTAACCGCTAAAGATTCGAGATAGGGGCCATCGATTAAAATGTCCAGTTGTTCTATTAGCTGTTTAGCGCCTTGCGGTGCATCTTCAGCCAGCAATTGTTTTAAAGTAAATCCGCTAAAAGACATGACATTCAGACCGGCGGCTTTTAATTTTTTGGCTAATAAAGTTAGGGCTGGTGCTTGCCAAAATGGTTCGCCACCGGAAAAAGTGACGCCTTCATTTTGAGGATTGCTTAAAATTTGGTTTGCGAGTTCATCAACGGCGATTAATTGGTTAATTTCAAACGACCAAGATGGAGGATTAAAACAACCGGGACATTCTCGCTTACATCCCTGCACCCAGACGACGGCGCGACGACCGGGGCCATTTACTTCTGACTCGTCAACGTAGCCCATGATATTCAGGAATCCAGGGGGAATTTGTATTGGTGGGGTTTCCAGTTGTTGGGGTTGGTTTGTCATGGTTTTGGGTAATGGGTAATGACTAATAGTGAATAGGAAATAGCAATGAAGAGTCACCAATACAGGTTAAAAATTCTCAGTTTATTAATTATTGATGACTCATCTTTTGCCTGTTTAGCTGCCTTGGTCTTGTGGGCGATCGGAATGACCGTTATGACGGTGATTTGGTTGTAGTTGCCGCGCTGCTAGATATTGATACATTGCCCAGCGATTATGCACATCTTCTTGTGCTTCTTTGAGTAAGCGTTTCGCTTCTTCCGGTTTGCTAAGTGTCAGCATCTTAAAGCGATTTTCGGCATACATATATTGCTCTAGAGGCATTTTTGCCGTGCGACTGTCTAGTTGCAGCGGATTCTTTCCTTCGCTGACCAAATCTGGATTATAGCGATAAAGTATCCAGCTACCGGATTCGACAGCAGCTTTTTGTTGCTGCATTCCAGCAGTCATATTGATACCGTGGGCAATGCAGTGAGAGTAAGCAATAATTAGGGATGGGCCATTGTAAGCTTCGGCTTCTAAAAAGGCTTTGATGGTGTGTTCGTCTCGTGCGCCCATTGCTACAGTTGCTACGTAAACATTGCCGTAGGTCATGGCGATCGCACCCAGGTCTTTTTTCGCAGCAGGTTTACCGGCGGCGGCAAATTTAGCGACTGCTCCCCGTGGAGTAGCTTTCGACATTTGCCCGCCCGTGTTGGAATAAACACCTGTGTCGAGAACGAGTATATTAATGTTGCGACCGCTGGCAATTACGTGGTCTAATCCTCCGTAGCCAATATCGTAAGCCCAACCGTCACCGCCAATAATCCAAACGCTCTTTTTGACTAAATAATCTGCCAGAGATTTGAGATTTTTGATTTGGGATTTGAGATTGGGTTCGAGTTGGGAATTCAGCAGTTCTTCTAAGCGTTGTTTGAGTTGGGCGACGCGATCGCGCTGTTCCCAAATGTCTGCTTCATCGTTTTGTGCGGCACTCAGGATACCGTTGGCAAGTCCTTCGCCTATTTGAGTTGCCAATTTGGTCAGTAACTCAACGGCAAATTGAGTTTGTTTGTCAATGGAAATGCGGAATCCCAATCCGAATTCGGCGTTATCTTCAAACAGAGAATTCGACCAAGCTGGGCCGCGTCCTTCGCTGTTGTGCGTCCAAGGAGTTGTGGGCAAGTTACCGCCGTAGATGGAAGAACATCCGGTGGCGTTGGCAATTACCATGCGATCGCCAAACAATTGACTCACCAATTTCAGATAAGGCGTTTCTCCACAACCAGCACAAGCGCCTGAAAACTCAAACAAAGGTTCTTGCATTTGTTGTTGAGCGATCTTGGTCAATTTCAATTCCCGGCGATCGGGATTCGGTAAACTGAGGAAATAATCCCAATTTGTCCGTTCGTGTTCCCGCAATGGTAATTGCGGTTCCATATTAATCGCTTTCAATTTCGGTTGAGATTTATTTTTCGCCGGACAAACATCGACGCAAACACCGCAACCAGTGCAGTCTTCTGCGGCGACTTGAATGGTGAATTTTAATCCCTTCCAATCGTGGTCTTTCGCATCGGTACTCTTGAAAGTTGCCGGTGCGTTTTCCAGTTGTGCTGGTTCGTAAACTTTACTGCGAATAACGCTGTGAGGACATACCATCACGCACTTGCCGCATTGAACGCAAACATCCGCGTCCCAAACCGGAATTTCTTGGCAGATGTTACGTTTTTCCCATTTCGATGTGCCGCTGGGATAGGAACCATCGATCGGCAAAGCGCTGACTGGCAATTCGTCGCCGCGTTTGGCAATTATTTGACCGAGAACTTCCCGAACGAAGGCGGGGGCGGTATCCGGTACGGGCGATCGCATATTTATTTCGCTATCTACCTTATCTGGCACTTTGACTGCAAAAAGATTGTCCAGACTGTTGTCGATCGCGTTTATATTCATTTGGACAATTTTTTCGCCTTTCTTGCCGTAAGTCTTTTGGACGAACTTCTTAATTTCAGCGATCGCTTCTTCTCGTGGCAGCACCCCAGATAAAGCAAAGAAACACACTTGCATCACTGTATTGATGTGTCCGCCCATGCCGCTTTCTTTGGCAATTTTGGTAGCGTTCGATACGTATAATTTTAGCTTCTTGTTAATGATTTGCTCTTGCACCGAACGCGGCAGGTGGCTCCAAACTTCCTCCGGATCGTAGGGGCTATTCAGCAAGAAAGTAGCACCTGGGATAGCAATATCAAGCATCTCAAATTGTTCCAAAAATCCCCACTGGTGACAGGCAACAAAGTTAGCTTTACCGATCAGATAAGTAGAACGAATAGGATTCGGCCCAAAGCGGAGGTGAGATACTGTTACCGAGCCTGATTTCTTGGAATCGTAAACGAAGTAACCTTGGGCGTAGTTATTAGTTTCTTCGCCGATAATTTTGATCGAGTTTTTATTAGCGCCTACCGTACCGTCGGAACCCAAACCGTAGAAAACGGCTCGCACTACGTTATCTGGTTCGGTGGAGAATTGCGGATCGAATTCTAGACTGGTGTGGCTGACATCATCGTTGATGCCAACGGTGAAATGATTCTTCTTCTCTTGTGGGGTGGGCGTCTGTTGTGGGGTGGGCGTCTCGCCCGCCACTAAATTATCGAATACGGCTTTAACCATCGCTGGCGTAAATTCTTTGGAAGATAAGCCGTAACGTCCGCCCACAATCGATTTTAGATTTAAGATTTTGGATTTGAGATTGGGATCGCTTTGAGCTTCTTGGATCGCGACGACTACATCCAGATATAATGGTTCGCCGCTGGCACCCGGTTCTTTGCAGCGATCTAAAACTGCGATCGCTTTTGTTGTTGCTGGTAAGGATTCGACAAATCGCTTGCTGTCAAATGGGCGATACAATCTGACTTTTACAACGCCCACTTTTTCCGCAGGCGAGACGCCTGCGCCACTGACGCCTGCGCCACTGTTGAGGTAATCTACTGTTTCGTGAACTGCTTCGCAACCGGAACCCATCAAAACAATGACTCGTTCTGCTTCCGGATCGCCGTAATATTCAAATAGCTGATATTGACGCCCGGTTAGTTGGGCGAATCTATCCATTACTTTTTGAGTAATATCCGGACAAGCTTGATAGAAAGGATTGACTGTTTCCCGCGCTTGAAAGTAGACATCGGGGTTTTGGGCTGTACCCCGTACTACTGGACGATCGGGAGTGAGTGCGCGTTCTCGATGAGCGAATATTAGCTCGTCGGGGATAAATCCGCGCAGCTCTTCTGTCATAATTTCTACTTTTTGAACTTCGTGAGAAGTGCGGAAGCCATCAAAGAAATGTACAAAAGGAATGCGCGATTCTAAGGTAGCTGCGGTGGAAATTAAAGCAAAATCGTGGGCTTCTTGCACCGAGGCGGAACACAACATCGCAAAGCCGGTGGCGCGGGCAGCCATAACATCGCTGTGATCGCCAAAAATAGAGAGGGATTGGGCGGCTAGCGATCGCGCTGCTACGTGAAACACTGTCGGCGTCAATTCCCCTGCAATTTTGTACATATTCGGGATCATCAATAACAATCCCTGAGATGCGGTGAATGTGGTAGTTAGCGCCCCTGTTTGCAACGCGCCGTGAACAGCACCGGCAACCCCTCCTTCGCTTTGCATTTCCACCACTGAAGGTACCGTGCCCCAAATATTGGGTTTGTTCTCTGATGTCCACGCATCCGCCCACTCAGCCATCGGTGAAGAAGGGGTGATCGGATAAATGGCAATCACTTCATTGAGGCGGTAGGCAACATAAGCAACTGCTTCGTTACCATCTAGAGTTACATAAGTTTTTTTACTCATTTTCAAACCTTTTGGTAGCTTTATATACTGCTTTCTTGTCAGAATTTCGAGGTGAATTTTATAGTTCTAAATTCTGGCAATTCTACTCATTTTTTGCGGAAATCACCTGTAATTATTTGGCGATCGCACTTGCATAAAATATAGCTCCTGGGAACGAAAATAAAACAACATTTATGTTGCTTTATAGCAACCGATGAAAGTCAGGATGTTGTTAATGCCTAAAATGCTTGATTCGATGCGCTTCTTCCCCTAGCATAGCCTATCGCTATATCATCTAACCAAATATAGATTAGTTGGGAAAATTCTTAGCATTTTTTAATGCTATTTCAATTTGCGATATACTTAATAAAACTTCAAAAAAATTTCTGTAATTTTTACAACTAATTGATTGTTTTTTTATTTATTGCTGATTTCTGAACGGAAAAACCTCACCCCTTCTTTCGGCTGCGAAGAAGGGGGTTATGCGCCCCTCCCCGTGGCGGAAAGGGGCTGGGAGTGGGGTTAAATCAAATGTCGTATATCCGAGATTCTGCCGCCTCTGGATATTCTTCGCAGTATTCCTGGAATGCTGTTTTATCAATTTTCTTTGACCGCTGATGAGCTGCTTCGGCTTGCAGTTCTTCTACAATATCCCAAGCCACAGCACAGTCTTTAGAAGTAGCACCTTTTTCGGCACAAATAGCACGAGCATTGGCAATAGCTTTTTCGATTTCGGACTCCATGAGAACTTCTTTGGGTTGTTCTACAAAGTCACCTTTAGTAAGAATGTCGGTAATAGAGACGATCCCCAGCAGTTTGTCTTGAATTACTGGTGCCCTCCGGATGCCAGTATTAGCAAATAACCGCGCCACATATTCCACACCGAGATCCGGATTTACGACGATGCAGGGCTTGGTCATAATTTCGTAGACGCGCACTTTTTTGGGGTCTATTCCAAAAGCAGTCACTTTGTAAACAATATCGGTCTCAGTAACAATTCCGTAAGAATCTCGATCGTGACGGCGCTCCACAATTAAGGCTCGCAAACCTTTGTCTTTGAGCAATTTTACTGCTTCAGCCACCGTTGCCGAGCCGCGAATGGTGACTACTGCTTTGGTCATTATGTCTGCTGCTTTCAGCATTTTTTGTACCTCTATTCGTTATTTTTCATTTGTAATTTGCTATTTTATTTTAATATAGCAAATTATTGCTGACTTCTGAAAACTTTATGTTCTCCTTGCGTATTGCTATTAGCTACGAAAAATGTGCGGCAAACCATCACGAATGAGACGCATAAGTTTGGCTGCGTAGCAGATAGTCAATCTCTTCTAAAGCATCGTCAATTCCTTTTTGGGCAATCGGCGAAAGCGATTCGCCTAACTCAAAGTTAACTGCCGGTACCTTCACCAACCAAGCATGAGGATAACGACCGTAGAGTGCTTTCGTGAGGGCGAGAAGCGATCGCGGATCGCTTGTGTGGGTCATCGTTTTTCCGGATTCGATCGGTTCGATCGCTAACACCTCCACTTTTTTTACCTCCGGCGAACTACTTGCGTCTACAAAAATTGCACCGTAGGCATCTTGCAATCTGTCCGCCAGTTCTGGTGTGAGTTGCTGCAAAGCTAGGGAATCTACATTTGGCACTCCCCATGCTTCCACTGCTTTGGCAACGCAAGGGCCAATAGCATCATCGCTACGCAAATCGTTACCATAACCGATGATGACAAAACATTTATTAAGTGTTTGTAACGTAACCGCCAGATTACAATTCATATTATTTCAAATTTCGTAGGCGATCTTTGCTTGTACTCTAACGCTCCAACTTGCGTTACTTTAACAATATTCCAAAATTACCTCTTTTTGCTTATCTCTTAACAATTTGACTAACTCCTCTATTAAATTTCGACGAATAGAAATATTCTTGGGCAACAAAGGATTTTGATAAAAATCATTTATCTTTTGCCCCAACAAGAACAAGATCGAATCTGCCTCTAGAATTTCCCGCACCAACATAACCGCGCCGTTGTTATCGTTGGGCAATCTAGTCACATCGCAATTACAAGCTTTTAAAATTTCAATCACCTTGGAAATGGTTAAAATTCCTTCTGTAACTAAATCCACTCCCTTTAATTGTCCAATTGGCGGCAAGTCCTTCCGCATCGTGGAAATATCCATTTCAATAGTTTCTCCTAAATACTTAGCTACAATATTGCCCGTAGTACCGCCGCAGACTATTTTGCGACCGTCGAAATTCAAAAAATTTTCAACATAATAATTATCCTTACTTTTTTCCAAAGGAGGGCCTGTGAAAACCATCAACGGATTTCGTTTTCTGACATATACGCCGACAAATGTCGCATCATCGCCGATTTTGCCTCGATAAAGAGAATGGGTTTCGGCGATGACGCTATGAATAATATGACGAACTGAATTAGTTTGTTTGATAAACAAAGCTTGTATGAATTCGGCTATACTTTCCCAACCCCAACCAAAATTTAAGGTTTGGCCTAACCCAGCGTATAGCACTCCGTCACTGACCGCCCCTATAAAATCCCCTCTTTCCAGGAAACCCTCCGAAACGGTGATTTTTTTATCCAATATTTTTTCGGTTTTATGTTCTAACTTAATTAATTTCCCTTGACTGAAAAAAAATACGGGCGGATTATCAAAGTTAATTACTTCAAACTTATTACTTTTATGATCGATTTGAATAATCGTAAATGTCGCGTAAGCAATCTTTCTTACTTGGCAGATAGGTAAAGTGCCGATCGTGGTTTTAATTACTTCCTCAAGCGGCACATCAGCATTAAGCATCGTAATCAGAATTTCTGTAGTTAAGGTGGCCAGAATATTGGCTTTGACGCCGCTTCCCAAGCCATCAGACAACACGATGGTAGTTTTATTTTCTGTTTTGCGGAATTTGACTTTATCGCCGCAAAGTTCTTCCCCTTTTTTATTCAAGCTTAGCTCGTAAATATCCAAAAAATTATCCATCGTCCTCTTCTTCTCCAATTTCATGTTCGAGCATTTTAATTATTTTGAGAAGGCTGACTTTGGTTTCGGCAGTAGTCTCACCCAGCAAACCAGCAATTTCTTGGGCTACTTTCATTTGGTTATCTACTACTTCATTAACCTTAACTACAGTTTCTTTTCTTAGTTTTACCATTTCTTTTTGCCGCTGTCTTTCATGGGTGATATCAACCATGATACAGGCGATTATGTTTTGATCTGGGATCGGAAAAATTACCTTTGTGACATATAAATTTTGCTTTTTGTACTCTTTTTCTGTAACTCGAATGACTATATTTTTATCCCAGGCTTTTTGAAAATCACTAACATCCTTAAGTAGTGTTGATGCGGGTTTACCAATGATATTTTCTTGAAGGACGTTAAACATTTTACAAAAGCCGGGATTGACAAGTTTGATATTCATGTCCTTGTCAACGACAATCAACCCATTTGGGTCGTACTGCCATAAAAGTTCCCACAGTGTTTTGTCGCTTTTTTCCACAAGTTTACTCCCTAATTTATATTTGGTAGAATTTCCTCTTTAAACTTTTGCTCGATATTACCGGGATTAATCTTGAAAAAAACTTTGTCTCGAAATTTCATCGCGATGCCGTCGCTACAGGTTTCCAGACAAAAAGATCCTTTTAATTCTATTTTATCTTCCAGGTTATATTCGCCAATCATACTTTGCAGTTTAGGTAAAACTTCATAAACTCCGAGTTGATGGCAAGCGGAACCCATACATAAATACAGATTCTCTTTTTTCATGGTCTATCTCTCCTTTTAGGTAGAGAATTTCGGTTGGGTTGAATTAACAAAACCCAACCAAAATTTTCAACTTTCTATTGCCGATCGACTTCAGCAACAACTGTTCCATCTGCTGCAATTAATTCGATATGCAGAGGCATTTGTCCGGCTGCGTGAGTGGAACAACTCAAGCAGGGATCGAAGGCGCGAATGCCAGCTTCGACGCGGTTTAACATTCCTTCCGGAATTTCATTGCCGTGGATATAATGCTTAGCAATTTGAGTTACGGTTTTATTCATCGCCAGGTTATTTTGTCCGGTGGCGATAATCAGGTTGACTTTTTTAATCAAGCCATTTTCATCTACCTGATAGTGGTGGAACAGGGTGCCTCGCGGTGCTTCGCTGACTCCCACAGCATCCAAATTGTTAATACCGGCATCGGCGCGGACTCGCTTGGAAACAACGTCGGGATCGTCCACCAACTGTTCGATTTTTTCAATGGCGGCGAGAATTTCTACCAATCTGGCATAGTGATAGAAGAAGGAAGAGGTAGGAACTCCACCAGCGCGATCGCGCATTTCTTGCAACTCGCGATCGGCTGCTTCTGTACCAATATTATTGCAAATATTTAGCCTTGCTAATGGCCCTACCCGATAAATTCCATCTGGATATCCTAAAGGTTTGTAGTAAGGGAATTTCAGATAAGACCAAGATTCTACAGCTTCGCCCAAAAATTCTTTGTAGTCATCTTCACTGAGATTATCGGCAACAATATTGCCATTGCTATCGGTAAAACGCAGGTGTCCGCCGTAGTGTTCCCATTCCCCATTTTTGCCCACTAAACCCATGAATAAAGAGGGGAAATTCCCGAATTCTTGCACTTCCGTGGTGAAGCGATCGAGCATATTTTTGAACAAATCGAGGGCGGCTTTAGTTGTCGTGCGAGATTCCGGAAGTCGATCGCGTATCCAGGCGCGTCCTTCTTCCGAAAGAGGCGATCGCACACCGCCAGGAACTGACCACGCCGCGTGAATTTTCTTACCCCCCAGCAATTCAATAATCTTCTGTCCGAATTGCCGCAAGCGAATACCAGCCCTAGCCAAATCCGGGTCAGCCTCAATCAAACCAAACACATTTCTTTTGGCCGGATCGCTATCCCAACCTAACAGAAAATCCGGACTGCTGAGATGGAAGAAACTCAGGGCGTGCGATTGCGTAAACTGCGCCAAATTCATCATCCGCCGCAATTTATCAGCAGCGGGGGGAATTTTTACAGCCAAAATTTTATCTCCCGTTTTTGCCGATGCCAACAAGTGACTGACCGGACAAATACCGCAAATTCTCGCTGTGATTCCCGCCATTTCCCACATCGGTCTGCCTTCGCAGAATTTCTCGAATCCGCGAAATTCAACAACGTGGAAACGCGCATCGGATACTTCACCAGCATCATCTAAATAAACAGAAATTTTAGCATGACCTTCTATTCTAGTAACAGGATCGATAACGATAGTCTTCGACATGGGATTCACCTTGTTTATAACAATTTTGAATTGATGATTTTCTTTGTTATTAAATTTCACCTAGCCATCAATTCAGATAAGCGATGATTGACCAATTCCAAGAAGCGCCAAGTAATTAGTAATTGCGCGAACTGGGTTGCAGATACTTGTTCGTGAGCCTGTAAATCCGGGATATTTTGCGTTGACAGTCCTTCCTCCAACGGAATACCTGTATAGGCGACAATTTGTTTTTCTAAAGTGGCGATCGTATCCTGAGATAGCACACCGTCGATGTGAATAATCATCACCTTTCTTCCCCAATAAGTACAGGGAACCGCAGCTAACATGAAAGGCGGCTGGTTAGCTTCCAACATGGCGGCAAAGTCAAAAGGTAGCGGCAAACTTGGCAGCGAAACTTGTCCTGGTTCGACAATCAATTCCACTTTGTAGCAGTTAGCTGGCAGATTCCCCGTAAACTCATGGCGGGAGAACTCCTTCAGGTGACTGGGAAAGATTTTGATAACTACATTGGCATTGGTTTTTTGGAAATCAATCCATCTTTTGTAAGCGGCTTCCCGCTTGAGCATTTCCTCAGTTAAAGCTTCGGCTAGATGACCGCGTTTTTTGACATCTCGCTCATACTTCCACTGCCATTTTACATCATGATCGGGGTCTACATAAATACTGAAATCCAGTAAAGGCAAAATTTCTGGATAAAGGGCGTGCAATCCTTCTACAACTACAATGGGAGATGGCGCGAGATGTACTGGCGAATCGAATTTACCAGTACCGTGATTGTAAATTGGTACTTCTATGGATTTGGCTTGTTTGAGAAGTGCCAAATGCGATCGCAGCAAATCTAAATGATTGGCTTCCGGATCGAGGGGTAAACGACCGCTAATGCGCCGCTGTTCCCGATCTTCTTTGTGATACCCATCCATTTCAATGGTACTAACTAAGTCGGTGCCCAAAAGCCGCCTAATTCCATTGCTGTAAGTGGATTTACCGCTACCGCTATCGCCAGCAACGCCGATAATAATGGGCTCTTTTAGCTGCGCGATTTGCGATCGCAGGGTTATACACTTTGGTTGGGTTTGTTTGCTATCCATGTACGTTTGTTTGAGATCCGGTAATTGGTAATTGGGAAATTTCAAATTTTAGATTGGCAATTTAACTTCAATCTAAAATCCAAAATCTAAAATCCAAAATTCCCCCTTAGCCAAACTTAATCATTTCGCGTCCTTCCATCACAGGTTTGTCACCTTTCAGCAAAGGTTCGATCGCAGCTTGAATGCGATCGGCAGATGGCGGACATCCCGGCAAAAACATATCGACTTTTACCACTTCATGCACTGGAATCACGCGATCGAGCAATTCCGGTACAATCCCTGGAAACCTGGGAAGTTGGCGATTCTCGTCGCCTAATTCCAAATAGCAGCGTTTCAGTACCGGATCTGTGCCTTTAATCATATTTCGCATTGCCGGTACATTAGCAGTAACCGCGCAATCGCCAAAAGAAATCAGCAATTTTGTTTTCGCTCTCACTTGATGGATTAGTTCGAGATTTTCCTCATTAGCAATAGCGCCTTCCACCAAACAAACATCCACATTTTCGGGATATTCTTTAAGATCGCAACCAACCGGACTGTAAACCACATCTACTTTTTCAGCTAGATCGATCAGCCATTCATCTAAATCGAGAAAAGACATATGACAGCCAGAACAACCAGCCAACCAAACCGTTGCAAATTTTATCTTGTCCATTCTTTTTTCTCCCGCGCTGTAACTAAAAAGTCCAATTTCGTGCGATCGCGTTCCATTTCCGCCACCGTCGATCCTTTGTGGAAAATCGCACCCGTAGGACAAGCTTCCACACACTTACCGCAGCTAGTACAAGCATCCACCTGTCCCCAAGGCTGATTCAAACCCGTAATTACCTTCGCCGCAGCACCCCGAAATCCCACATCCCAAACATGAGCGCCTTCAATTTCATCGCATACCCGCACGCAGCGAGTACACAGCACGCAGCGATTGTGATCGATGCCAAAACGTTCGTGAGAAACATCGATATCTCGTTCCGGGAAACGGTAAGGGAAACGCGAGTGATCCATCCCCATTTCTATCGCCAAATTTTGCAATTCGCAATTCCCATTTGCCACACAAACAGCGCAGACGTGATTGCCTTCAGAAAATAGCATTTCCACAATCATGCGACGATATTCTTTCAGCCTGGGAGTGTTAGTTTGAATTTGCATTCCCTCAGCTACTTCCGTCACGCAAGCAGGTTGAAGTTTGCTACTTCCGGCAACTTCCACCAAACACAACCGACAAGCGCCCACATCGGAAACTCCGTCTAAATGGCACAAAGTCGGGATGCGAACGCCTGCTTCTTTGGCTGCTTGTAGAACTGTTGCACCTGCCTCGATCGCTACCTCAATCTCATCAATTTTTAACGTCTTTACTGACATAATTTCTACTCCATAAAACTGCGCTGGTGTCAACTCGTTTTAATCGAGAACTTGCAGCACTATCTTTCCTCTAGCGCGATGACTTTGACTTAACTGGTGAGCTTGACGCACATCTGCCAAAGGCAGTACAGTTTCCACCATCGGTTTGACATAACCTGCATCAATTAACTGGGCAATTTCTGTTAGTTGTGCCGCATCTGGTTGAATGAAAACATACTCACCTCGGCAGTTATGTTGTGCAGCAATCTCCGCAGGTGGGGGAGTAATCACAGAAACCAGCACACCACCGGGTTTCAAAACTTGCCAAGAACGTTCCTGCACATCCCCGCCGATCGTATCGAACACGACATCCACATCGCGAACTACTTCCTCAAACCGCACGGCTTGATAATCGATCGCCTCTTTAACTCCCAGTTCCCGTAAAAAGTCGAGATTGCGAGCTGAAGCTGTGCCGATCGCCTCCGCACCCTTCCAGCCAGCCAACTGCACCGCATAACTACCCACACCGCCAGACGCCGCGTGAATCAACACCCTTTGACCGGCTTGCAAATTGGCGGCGTCGAACAGCGATTTCCACGCCGTCAACCCAGCCAAAGGCACAGCAGCTGCTTGTATGTGGTTTAATGAGCTAGGCTTAAATGCCACTTCCGCAGCTTTGATAGCGATGAACTCAGCATAAGCACCGTCGCGGTTAATATCCGGTCGCGCATAAACAGCATCGCCGACTTTGAACTCGCTAACTGCTGCACCGACTTCCACCACTTCCCCCGAAACATCCCAACCCAAAATCAGGGGTAACGAATGGTTCAGCATACCTGCAAGATAACCTTCGCGAATCTTCCAATCCACCGGATTAACTCCGGCGGCGCAAACGCGAACCAATATCTCATCTTCAGCAATTTGAGGACGCGGCGCATCTTCGTAAGAGAGAACATCTAGACCGCCATAGGTATGGATGCGTACTGCTTTCATCGTTTCTGCCATCAAACTTTCCCTAACTCCCTAATGACTGACTGCAACTTTGCCATTCAGAACATCCGGCTTAATCAGTGTCGTATACTCCTCTGGGAAATAGCGCAGCGTACTGATCACCGGATTGGGCGCAGACTGACCCAATCCGCACAAGCTGGTATGTTTCACCATGTCGCAGAGTGCTTGCAATCTTTCCAAATCCGTTTGATTTGCTTCTCCTTTGAGGATTTTCGTCAAAGTATGGTACATCTGCACCGTTCCCGCACGACAGGGAATGCACTTGCCGCAAGTTTCGCCGCGACAGAATTCCATATAAAAGCGGGCGACTTCCACCATGCTGGTTTCTTTATCCATTACCACCATGCCGCCGGAACCCATCATCGATCCCAAGTTGCTTAACGATTCGTAATCTACGGGGGTGTCTAGCAGGGAGGCGGGGATGCAGCCACCGGAAGGGCCACCGGTTTGCACGGCTTTGACTTCGCCATCGGGGATACCGCCGCCCATTTCTGCGACAATTTCCCGCAGGGTAATGCCCATTGGTACTTCGATCAAACCGTTGTTGCGGATTTTACCTGTGAGGGCGAAGACTTTGGTGCCTTTGCTTTTTTCTGTGCCGATGCTGGCGTACCAATCGCCACCTTCGCGAACGATCGCAGCTATATTGGCGAAGGTTTCTACGTTATTAATCAGAGTCGGACAACCCCAAAGTCCTTCTTGGGCTGGGTAGGGAGGACGGGGGCGCGGGTTGCCGCGTCCGCCTTCGATCGAGCTAATTAAGGCGGTTTCTTCGCCGCAGACAAACGCACCGGCACCGATGCGGATGTTAATTTTGAAGTCAAAGGCGGAGTAGAAAATTTGACTGCCTAAGATACCCAATTTTTTCGCTTGTTTGATGGCAGTTTCCAAGCGTTCGATCGCGAGGGGATATTCGGCGCGGACGTAGATGTAGCCTTCGGATGCGCCTACAGCATAACCTGCGATCGCCATTCCTTCTAAAACTTTATGCGGATCGCTTTCCAACACAGAACGATCCATGAACGCACCGGGATCGCCTTCGTCGCCGTTGCATACTATATATTTCTGTCCCGGTGGCATTTTGGCGACTGTCGCCCACTTCAATCCGGTCGGATAACCGGCACCACCCCTTCCCCGCAATCCGCTGCGGGTAATTTCATCCACAACTTCTGCTGGCGTCATGTCGTGGATAACTTTATATAAGGGTTGATACCCGCCAACAGCGATATATTCATCGATGCTTTCTGGGTCTATTTTGCCGCTGTTTTCGCGGACTATCCGCAGTTGACGGGCAAAAAATGGATGTTTGAGATCGCCTTCCGGTGCGGTGGCAATCCCGCCGTTGATGGCTTCGATAATACTGGCAGCATCGTTGGGGGTAACTCGTTCGTAGAGTTTTTCTTGTGGGTCGATTTCTACCAGTGGCCCGTTGCCGCAGAAACCCATACAACCGACCCCGACAACTTGGACGCGATCGCTTAAGCCAACATCTTTAACTGCCCCTTCCAAATTTTTTTTAACTGAGAGCGAATTAGCTGCGCGGCAACCGGTTGAGGTACAGCAATGCACGCGAATTGGCTTTTGGTGAGAACGCTCTTTTTCGGCTATTTCCAGCAGTTCAGTTATATCCATAATTCTTTATCGCTAATTGGTTTCTTTTTTTACCTATCTCCTATGCCTTATGCCTCATTCCCAATTCCCCATTGTTTGATTTTGTCGATCGCTTCTTCGGCTGTCTGTTTGCCAGCTACCGTGCCATCAAAAACTACTGCCGGCGCTATGCCGCACGCACCGAGACAGCGTGCTGTCATCAGCGACATTTGCCCATCTGCTGTTGTTTCGCCTTGATGGATGCCGGTGTGATTTTCCAATGCGGAGAGTACTGCGCCGCTGCCTTTGACGTAGCAGGCTGTTCCCAGACAAACTACGCAACTGTGCGCCCCACTCGGTTTGAGGGAAAAGAGATGGTAAAAGGTTGCCACGCCAAAAACGCGGCTGAGTGGCAGTTTCAGCTTTCGCGCTACATAAAGCAATACGTCTTCTTCTAAGAAACCGAAGGATTCCTGTGCTTTGTGCAGCACTTCGATCAAGGCATCTTGGCGATATTGCGCTCGCTTCATTGTAATGTCCAACACTTTGAAGCGCTTGTCGCCGCTGGGATGTTCCGATGCTGCTTGTCGATCGGCCTTCTGTTTCGTTTTGATACCAGTAGATTCCATACCTAACTTCCTGTTATTTTCGGTAACTGGCTCTTTACCTTTACGCCATTTTTGTAGAGTTAATTACATTCGCCAATGCTTAGCCACCAAATTTAACTATTGGCGAACACTTGTTCTGTATTTAGTTTTGCACAATTGTTTTCGAGTTTGATTGCTTCAACTCTTATCCTTAATATTTATATATAAACAACATTCCTGTAGTTAAATATACTGTTAAAAAATTATAATGATTTACTTATTTCGAGCCGTTATCCCCATCTAATGAAGAGTCTGTTTTTAGATTTGTATATAAACAATGTTTTTGTAGTTAAATACACTGTAAAAAATTGTAAGAATTGACAGATTTTTATCAGTTTATCCCATTTAAGAGATTCTCTCGCTTAATATTTGTATATAAACGGGAGTGGGAGAGCGGGGGAGTGCAAGAATTAATATTTTCGATTTTCCCTTTTCCCTCTCCCTCTTCCCTCTTCCCTCTTCCCTCTTCCCTCTTCCCTCTTCCCTCTTCCCTCTCCCTCTCCCTCTCCCTCTTCCCTAGCCCCTAACCCCTAGCCCCTAGCCCCTTCTTTAACTATCTTTCCACGATTACGGGCGTACCCAGAGATACCAGCTCGTATAACGCCTGAATATCCCGATTTCGCATCCGCACGCAGCCGTGGGAAACTGCCCTTCCGATTAGCTGCTCGTTGGGAGTGCCGTGAAAGCCGATCATATTTTTGCCGTCAGTCCAAAAGCCAATCCACCTGATGCCCAAGGGATTATTCGGCCCCGGAGGAATAACCTGTCCTGTCCAAGGATGCTCCCAAGCTGGGTTTTGCAGCATTTGCATCACTCGGAAGGTGCCTGTGGGAGTCTCCCAACCTGCCTTACCCACAGCGATCGGAAAACTGGTTTGTACGCGATCGCTCCGATAAACGTAAACCCTACGCTCCCGCAATTTGATCACCAAATTGGTATCTTGAGCGGGTTTGACTGAGGATGGCGGTTGAGTAGCAGGGGATACCGATTCCACAAAAGCTGGTTGTGCGAGAGCAGGGATGTGACTTTGAAGTTTTGCCTCGCCGATAGTTGCCTCTTGTGCAGTTAGTATAGAGGCTGTAGCTTGTGGTTGACTCGAACTCAGTAAAACTACTGCATTGAAGCAGAGCAGCATGAACCTTCTAGATAGGGATTCTCCTCTCACCATTGCTTTCATCTATCATCCTTAGCAAACAATTCAAGCAGATTTTAGACGCAGATTAGTTTATTGGCCACATATTATACTATCTAAATCTTGTCTTAATACTTTTTTAATCGAAATCCTGTATAGTATAGCTATGCTTTTTGCCAGTCATTAGTCGTGGGTCATAAGTCATAAATTATTGACAAATAAGATCTGACTGCTGACAATATACTGCTGAGTAGCGATCGCAATAACAAAAACCCTACTTTCAGACCGAGCAGAGTATATACTATTACTCTGTAAAAGTCTTTGTATTTTCAGCTAGGCGATCTGACGATCGCAAAGAGCATTTCCAAACCTGTGCAAAACAGAAGGCTGATATCTTTAGACAGAGTTCCAGCCAACCCAATTAGGTTAAAATCTGTAAGATGTTAGTGTTTTATCGACGTCTTATCAATTCGGATTGAATAGACTGCACAGTCTGCGCTCCGGTATTTTTCGTAAAAGTGAGGTTGTAATGCGTCTTCAAAAAACAAAATTATTCACGGGTACAGCACTATCGCTTTTGCTTTCCTTAGTGGCAGTTTGTCCGGCGATCGCTCGCCCATTAGAGGAACAAGCACAGAGGCAGGTTATCAACCAGACCGATCGGATGGAACTGTCTCAAAGTATGAGAGGCAAGATTAGAAGTATTGTCGGCAATGTGGTCACCCTGGAAATGCCCAATGGCGACTCTACAGAAGTA
The DNA here is from genome assembly GCF_014696265.1 of Aerosakkonema funiforme FACHB-1375. GTDB lineage: Bacteria > Cyanobacteriota > Cyanobacteriia > Cyanobacteriales > Aerosakkonemataceae > Aerosakkonema > Aerosakkonema funiforme_A. The sequence goes on from NZ_JACJPW010000038.1 coordinate 57,825, forward strand.
ATGATTAGCCGCACCGAAATACAGCGTCTGGGACTGCGCCCCGGAATGGAAATTTCCACCTCTATGAGGGATGGCAATCTTGTCGTGGAAGTCCTGAACATGGGATCGGCATCTTCCGCTTCCGAAGAAAGCACCACAACAGAAATGATGGGTGGAAGCACAACTCGGCGGACAGTAGTAGAAGAAACTACTATTCGCAGAAGTACCTCCACTCCCGCTCGCATCGAACAAACCAGCGAACAAACCAGCGGTAATGTTCAAAATTCGTCTCAGATGGTAGAGCAAACCAACGAATCAAATGTAGAACCGGCTGTAGATACCACAACCGGAACTACCACTCAACCGAGTCGGCCTGTGAGAGCCCTTTGGTAATGACAAAAACCTTCAACAGTCAATAAACCAACGTGAAAAAAGTAATGCCGCCTTGATGGCGGCATTACTTTTTGTGGAATTAAGAAATTTAACCGCAGATATAGGCAGATACACGCAGATGAACGCAGATAAGATTGCCTATTTTTTGGGCAATCGCTGCTGGTGGAGATGAGATTATTTATTTATTTTGATTAAATTGAACTCAAAGCGATCGGTCATTAGTTGACTGTACCGCACTTGCAGGTGTAGTTTTAAATAATCCTCACTCTCTAACTATTTCGCCAACTCTCGGCGAAGTGTGTACTAAAAACTGACTAATTACTGATGACTGATGACTGATGACTAAACAGTTATTTCCGCAGGGGGGACAAGTTGATGCGAGCATCAGTCCTGGAGACTGGTCTTGGGCTTTCTGGCCAGTTGTGCCACTTTACCCATACAGCAGGCGGCGCACACTCCGCCGAGAGATAGTAAAAGATACGATTTGGAATTTTGACCAAATCCAAGGCATCTTCTACGTTGCCGTGCCAATTCGGATGACCGTAGTTAAGCTATCTGAAGGCGGTCTGCTCGTTTATGCACCGATCGCACCCACCAAAGAGTGCATTCGTCTGGTCAACGAGTTGGCGGCAAAGTATGGCGATGTTAAATATATCATCCTGCCTACAGTTTCCGGCATCGAACATAAAGTTTTTGTTGGCCCCTTCGCCAGACGTTTCCCTTTGGCCCAAGTCTTCGTCGCGCCTTCCCAGTGGAGTTTTCCCCTCAATCTACCGTTGAGTTGGCTGGGTTTTCCACCCAAACGCACTCATATATTACCTTCAGATAGCAGCAAAGCACCTTTTGCTAAAGAATTTGATTACGCAATACTGGGCCCGCTAGATCTCGGACTGGGGCGATTTGGGGAAGTGGCATTTTTCCACAAGCTGACACGCACGTTGCTGGTGACAGATGCGGTGGTTTCCATACCGGAAAATCCGCCAGAAATCGTTCAAATTGACCCCTATCCTTTGCTTTTTCACGCCAAAGACGATGCTTTCGATGCGATCCGAGACAGCGAAGCGAACCGTCGCAAGGGATGGCAGCGGATTTGTCTGTTTGCTTTTTATTTTCGACCGAGTAAACTGGATACAGTTCTTTTTTCAGAGCTATTTCGCAAGGCTCTCTCAGCGCCCGATCGCTCCAAAAAAGCTTATTTCGGTTTGTTTCCGTTTAATTGGAAAGATGGTTGGCAACAATCTTTTGAGGCGCTCTTCGGTGGCGGACGATTGTTTGTTGCACCAGTTCTGCAAACTCTCATTCTCAATCGCGCACCCAAAGAAACGATCGAATGGGCTAATCATGTAGCCAGTTGGGATTTCCAGCGCATTGTTCCCTGTCACTTAGATTCGCCCATCGAAGCAAGTCCGCGTCAGTTTCGCCAAGCTTTTGCTTTCCTGGAAAAGCACCCCTCTGCGGATGAGGGAGTTTTGGGAAGCGCAAGTCAACCTTTAGTCGAAAATGATTTTGAATTTCTCAGGGAACTGGAGGTTACCTTGAATAAGACTCGGATTACACCGCCTGCGAAGGAAAAAGTTTGAAAGGGAGAGTGGGGGAGTGGGGGAGTGGGGGAGTGGGGGAATTTATATGTACATTTTCGACCTTTATGTCGTTCTTACACTTTCCCGCTCCCCCACTCTCCCGCTCTCCCGCTCCCCCACTCTCCCTTTTCCCTCTTCCCGACGCCCTAACCCCGACGCCCTAGCCCCTCCAAACAAAGCCAGGTACGGTATAATTGCCGGCAGTCTTGGATTTGAATTGCGGTCAAGGCTGTGGGGACAACCCTCGAAATTGACGAGATTTGGCCGCTACTTTGGCTGGAGTAATCCAGTCGCAAGCAAGCTGAGTCTATGAATGAAGAATCCCCGTCCCTTTAGGGCTGGGGAGTGTCAACGAAAGCAAACCCTGGCGGATTTTGCGGCTTTGTAGATGTAAAGAACATCTTAGGCACGGCTTTGCTGCCGGAATGTTCGATAGATTAAGGATGTTGAAGTGGGAATGCAACTGGTAAATCAACTGCGATTAAGCTTGGCGGTGTCAGCTGCACGCGCAATTACGGCGGGAGTGAAGCTGCTGCGATTGGGTGCGGCGAGCGTTTTACCCGGATCGATCGCCAGTCGCATTCAGCCTCAAATATTGCCGATGCTGTGCAGCCAAGTCAAGCAAGGCGTTATTTTCATTGCGGGTACGAATGGCAAAACTACCACATCGTTGCTGTTGCGGACGATGTTGGAACGTCAGGGATGGCGGGTGGCGCACAATGCTACCGGTGCTAATTTGGTGAATGGATTGATTACGGCGTTACTGGAAAATACCAATTTGGCAGGTAAACTTGCGGCTGATTACGCAATTCTAGAAATAGATGAAAATATTTTGCCTTTGGTTGTGAGTGCTTGTCAGCCGCGCATAATTTTATGTTTGAATTTGTTTCGAGATCAACTCGATCGCTATGGTGAAGTAGACACGATCAGTCGGCGGTGGCAGAAAGCGATCGCACCTTTATCTCCAGAAACTATAATTGTCGCCAATGCTGACGATCCAACTCTTTCTCATTTAGGTCAGCAATTGCCCCAGCGCGTGTTATTTTTTGGCTTAAACGAACCGGAATACTATCTTGATGAAATTCCCCACGCGGTTGATTCGATTTACTGTCCCAGTTGCGGTCACTCTCTAGATTATCGCGGCGTTTACCTGTCGCACCAAGGCGATTTTATCTGCCCGAAATGCGGTTTTGCGAAGAGCAAACTGGATATTGATAGCAGAGAATGGCCGCAAATTTTGATCGGAGTTTACAACAAATATAACACATTGGCAGCGACTTTAGTTGCCCAACAACTTGACATAGACGATGGCACAATTCGCGATACCATCAAAAATTTCCAAGCCGCTTTTGGACGCGCAGAAGAATTAGATGTTGATGGCAAACGGGTACGGATTTTGTTATCGAAAAATCCGGTGGGGATGAACGAAACTATCCGCACGGTTAATGATATCAAACGTGGTGGTAGTGCGTCCACAACATTGATGGTCTTGAATGACAGAACGCCTGACGGTACGGATGTATCTTGGATTTGGGATGTGGACACAGAAAAAATCGTAGCGTCCGGTGGTACGATCGTCGTGAGTGGCGATCGCGTTTATGATATGGCGCTGCGTTTGCGTTACAGTCAGAAGGAAGAAAACAATGGCTGCAAGTTGATAGTTAAGGAAGATTTGCAAGATGCGATCGACACTGCACTCGCTCTCACCCCATCAGGTGAAACTTTACATATTCTACCAACTTATTCGGCTATGTTAGAAGTGCGGGGCTTGCTGACCGGACGTAAAATATTGTGAGGTTTGTGAATGAAAAGTTCCCTGTTTTTCCATATGCTGTTGGGGAGTATTTTCGGGTGGCAAAATCCCCACATCGTATCTATAGATATGACAGACAAGCAAGTAGCGCAAATTCCTGCCAACCACACAGATTTTGCTAAACTTTTCAGTCACAGTAACCATCAAGAAAAGCAAGTAGTTAACTCGCGCCGGAATTGTCAGGTTTATGCTTATACGATCGATAAAGATCCGCAAGGATTGAATGTGCGATCGATGCCTAATTCCTCTGCACGGGTAATTAAAAAATTGCCCACCAATACTCTAGCCGTGTTTGTCGATATTACTGCTTCCCAAGGCAATTGGATGGAAATCAATAAAGCCGAAAGCGACAGCGGCACAACATTATTTCAAGGCAAAGGATGGGTTTATGCTTCCTTGTTAGGTACGACTACTCGCGGTTATGAAGCCAGAAGCGTTCCCGTTTATGCCAGTAACAATAATCGCAGCCGAATTTTAGGTAGAATACCATCTAATCGGGAAGTAAAACTATTAAGTTGTAACGGAGAATGGGCTTATGTTAGCTATCAGCAACTGCAAGGGTGGATAGCACGCATCGACCAATGTGGCAATCCCTTGACAACTTGCCCCTAATGGGGAATGGCAGAGTGGGGGAGCGGGGGAAGAAATAATCAATAGTCAACAATCAATAATCAACAATCAACAATGAACGATAAACAATTAACGATCGGCTGGTTATATCCTACACTGATGAGTACCTATGGCGATCGCGGTAACGTCATCTGTTTGCAGCAACGCGCTCAATGGCGAGGCTACAATGTAGAAGTGTTACCTCTGGACTTGCAATCAACCGCAGCAGACTTTCGCAAAATCGATTTATTAGTTGGTGGTGGCGCACAAGACAGACAGCAAGAAATCGTCATGCGCGATTTGCAAGGGAAGAAAGCCGAAGCAGTACGTCAGATAATAGAAGCTGGTATCCCCGGCGTGTTTACCTGCGGCGCACCGCAACTTTTGGGTCATTATTACGAACCGGCACTCGGTCAAAGAATAGAAGGTTTGGGATTATTTGATTTTGTCAGCAAACATCCGGGAATAGATGCGCGGCGCTGTATTGGCAATGTGGTTTTTGAGATAACTGCATCGCGTTTGGCGAAAGAATTAGAAGCGATGTTAGGTAAACCTGCGGTGATAATTGGATTTGAAAATCACGGCGGTAGAACTTATTTAGGAAAAGTAGAAGCGCTGGGAAAAGTGATAAGCGGTTACGGTAATAATGGTGAGGATGGGATGGAAGGCGCATTTTATCGAAATGCGATCGCTACCTATTCGCATGGCCCAGTTTTACCGAAGAATCCGTTTTTAGCAGATTGGTTAATTCAAACTGCTTTGCAACAAAAATATCAAACTTCTGTGTCTTTATCACCTCTCGATGATAACTTGGCAATGCAGGCGCGAGAAGCGATGTTTAAACGCTTGGGTGTGAGCGAACCTGTTGCGGTTGGGAAACGGTGACAGTTAGTAGGGTGCGTTAGCTTTAGCGTAACGCACCATCAAAATTCCGTGTCTCGTTTGATAACCAGGCCATCTGTCACGATATCTCAATTAATATTATTACCGTTACTAAAACGGAATATCATAGATCAAAAATATAAAAATATCGATGTTTGAAAATCCTAGTATTTTGCTAACATAAATATATTGAGCGAAAAAAAGGGGTTCCAAGCCTCCCATTTAAGTGGAATTATCAAAAAATTTTTCCAGATTAGGAGCTTCGTCCTTTTAAGCGGAGCCAATCCAAAATCCAAAATCCAAAATCCAAAATCGAGTGACGCACTCACCAAAATTAGGATAGTGCTATGTCAGTTGAGGCGACGAAAGAAATACTGCCAGAAACATCAGTGGTTGATACTTGGGAACCTCCCATGCCGCCCACTGACTTAATATTTGATGATGGTGAACCATTGGAGAGCAACCGCCACCGTATTGCCATGAATGTGTTGATTCGATCGCTCCAACAAGCATGGCGCGATCGCCACGACTTCTACACAGGCGGCAATATGTTTATTTATTACAGCAGCACACAAGCGCGTAACCGCGACTTTCGCGGGCCTGATTTCTTTGCCGTACTTGATGTTGACGGTACGCGAGAACGCCAAGGCTGGGTAGTCTGGGAAGAAGAAGGTCGTTACCCAGATGTCATCGTGGAACTGATGTCATCTTCGACTGCTGAAGTTGACACCGGACGTAAAAAAGATATTTACGAACGGATATTTAGAACGCGAGATTATTTCGTTTACGACCCGTTCGATCCCTCCTCGTTGCAAGGTTGGCGCTTAGATACTAACCTGCGTTATGAGCGATCGATCTCAAATGAGCAAGGTTGGCTGTGGTGCGAAACGCTAAACTTTTGGTTAGGAACTTGGCAGGGAACAATAGACCGGGAAACTGCCATCTGGCTGCGTTTTTACGATTCGGAAGGCAATCTTGTCCTTTTACCGGAGGAAGCCGCCCAGCAACAAGCTGAAGTTGCCCAGCAACAAGCTGAAGTTGCCCAACAACAAGCTGAAGTTGCCCAACAACAAGCTGAAGCTGCCCAGCAACAAGCTGAAGCCGAACGCGAACGTGCCGAAGCTGCCCAACAGCAAGCTGAAGCTGAACGTCAACGTGCCGAACGTTTAGCTGCCCGCTTACGAGAGTTGGGCGAAGATCCCAATTTAGTATAGGTTGTAGGGTGGGCAATGCCCGCCCTACTTGCGATCGTCATTTTTTCCTACCCGACTTTCTTGCAAAGAATTACCGATCCCTTCTAGAATTCCGCGCCCAATTAAGCCGATCCCTCGTCCTATTACCTGAGTCAGCACGTAAACAACGCCGCTACCGACAAAGGCAACAACTGCACGCAAACGAGGTGCGATCGCATCTCTTGTTTCTAACGCCAATGTCACTGCTAATTGTAGCCGGGAAAGTTGTCTTAATTCCGCAACGCGGGAAGCATAAATAGAAACTTTCTTAATCCCCATACCGTTAAAAACGAATAAATGATACCTGCTTTCAAAAATAGCTGTAGGAGCGCCCACATACTTTTCTAAGTTATATTTCCAAGACAAATCGTTCCGGAAGCGTTCGATTTCTCTGGTAGAAATGAGTTTTCGGTCATAAAAATTCTGCTTAATTGCCTCTACATCGGCAAAATGATTCAACAGCGGCTGGACAATGGCATTGCTAACTTGTATAATTAAATTTTGCAACAGTAATTCTGCCCTTGCCATTGCTTCCGGCGTTCCCACAGAGTAAGAAGCATTATCAATTATCAGAGGCGTGTCAAAGATCAGATGAGAAAATAAATCCACAACCAACGGTATTTTATCCAAAATTTCCGTCTGGACAAGTTCGTAATCTTGCCATATAATATTAACAACTTCTAAATCCCGGCCTTGCACGCGCAGGGTGTAGTATTTACCAAAAAAATCTGCGGTTGCATTCTGCCAAAAATCGTGTAAGATAGCCGATCGCAGTTCGGGAAGTTGACTCGGCTGAACTTGGGAAAAGCGCAGATCCTCTAATAAATCATCTAACTTTTGCAAAACCAAAACCAGCAATTCCCGCTTTTTTTGCTCTCGGAAAATATCGGTTTCCAAAGGCACGTTAGTAAGGTTTTGCAAGCTATATTGGATGGAGGCGTAAGTATTCTCAAACAGCTGCGATCGCCTGTTTGTCAGAGAATGAGAGCGTTTTGAGGAATGAGGAATGAGATTGGAGTCAAAGAACTCCTCTGGTCTTCTGTCTCTCTGCTCCTCTGCTCCTCTGCTTGCCCGCGCAATGTCGATCGGCGTCATAGATGCGATCGGCACAGATTGTCCTAAGAGCTTATTTACCAACCAGCGGGATGCCCTGAGTTCGCGCTGCCTTCCAGCCAGGATAGCTCGGTCTAGCACAGACAATCTACCCTTTTGCAATTCCTCGGTCACCTCAGCCAGGGCAGCTTCTATCTGGCGCAGTCCAGACAAGCGAATATTACTCAACAGAGTTGGCAGCAAACCTGTTTGAGATTCTGATGGGGGATTTGTTGTTCTTGGGACAGAAGCTTTCATAATTTCCGGAGGCCAATAGGCTTCACCAGCCGCCACCTGACGAATAGTATCTACCAATTCCGAAACAGGATATCCTTTGGGGCAATAACCCTCCACACCCAACTGTCGTGCTGCTGCCAGCAAGAGCGGCTCTAAAAATGAACTCAATACTAAAATCGGCAATTCGGGGTAAAAAGTTTTTAGCTGCTGACAAAGTTCTAACCCAGAGATTTCCGCCCCAGGTAGGCGACCCAAGCCTAAATCTAAAATTACCAAATCGACGGAGGGCCGATCGTTTTGGAGAATCTGCAAAGCATCCGGTGCTGACTGCGCTTCGGCGATAGCTTGCAGGTCGGGAAACTGACCCAGAACAACCCGCAAACCGGCACGGAAGATGGGGTCATCGTCAATTAGCAGGATGTGGAGTGGGCCTTTCGGGCTGAAGTTCAAAACTGGTTTCGCCAGATCGCTCATGGTGGTTCAATTGTTAACAAATGGCAGGGTATTGGTGACTAATGTTGTAAGCAATCTTCCTAAATTGGTAACTAATAAGTGGTAGATGTTAGGTATTAAGTTAACAAACAAACAATCGCCTCTTGGCAAATCGTCTTTTTTCATGCGTTTTAACATATGTTAGCGACCAGTCACCACATAAAACAGCCAGATCCCGATCGTTCCCACCCAAAAACTTGGCTGATAATGACCATAGGGAGCCGTTTCAGAGTAGCTGTAGAGGTGAGATGAGCTTAAGCATTAGGCAGTGGCTGACGGAACACAATATTATAATTGCTCAGCTACACGTCGCAGGAGCCCAAACCGCAGGCGTTGCCTTCCGCATTGTTCGGGATATGGAAGTCAAAAGCCTGACGCCTTTTGATATCAGTCCGTTAGCAGAACTTTTGGAACTGCCGTTAGATGTTCTATGGCAATACATCCGGCCAGTTTCCCATCTCAGTGTTGAACTGCTGCGAATTTTGAGCCGCAAGAAACCGCTCAAACGCAACGAAGGAACCTGGATAGCTTTTCAAATTGCCTATGTCAAGTCTTTCCAAAAAGTTTTAGAACAAGAATTCGCACTCAAAAGAGCCTGGATAGAGCGGGCTAATATACCAACTTACGACACGGCAGATCCGAGTAGATCGATCGCCCTGACCGACCCCCAGCTGCAAGCACTGCTGAAAACCCTAAGACCGGGGAGACTTTCCGACACCCAAGCCGAACAGGCGCTTTCTTCCATCGGCGAATCTTTGCTGGTCGGGCAGATGAATAATTTGACGAGCGCTTGGTTTGTCAGCAACGGCGTTGATGAAATTGCTGCCAAATCGATCGTACAGCGTTTGGTTCATGCCCTCCCAGGCTATTTGTTAGCCGTAGTAGCCGAAAATGCGCTGCCTTTAGCTCAATTGCAGAGATTTGTCCGCCTGGGTAACTTAAGCAACAACAGCTTGGCCAATCAAATTCTCAGCGATGACGATACTGTAGCGCTAGAAGCCGAAAACTCCCCTCCCGCGTCAGCTTGGGAACAGGCGCTATCTGCGGGCGCTACGCCTAACCTCATCGATCTCAACCGGGAAAACTATCGGGCCAATCTCATGCAAGCCCTTAGCGAACCGATATTGGGAGAACTGTTTGCCCTTAAAGATTTATATATCCCTCTCAAGGTATTACCAGTTGAAAAAGGAGAAACCAGAAGAAGGGTAGAATGGCGAACTCCGACTTTCCCCTCCCCCCCAGCCCAATTCTCCGTTTCCTCCCCGACCACACCAGTCGATTTAATGGAATGGGCAACCAATCAACTGTCATCTCCAGAAAGCGTCGCCGTCATCACGGGTGACACCGGAGCTGGCAAAACCAGTTTCTGCCAAATATGGGCAACGAAAATAGCCCAAGAAAGTTACCCTTCCTGGATGCCCGTATTTATTCGGCTGCGAGACGCGACTTTGGGCAAAACTCTGGAAGAAACGCTGGATAGTGCCTTGGAGGGGGCAAAATTTACCTGTGCCGATGGTTGGCTATCACCTTTACACCCTCCTTGTTTGTTGATTCTGGACGGGCTGGAGGAATTGCCCCGCGCCCCTAGTGTTGAGCGACAATTTTCTGCGTTTCTCGATCGCGTGCTAAACTTTCAGCTGCGATATGCTGGGGCATCCGGACGCCCGCGCCACAAAATTGTCATAACTTGCCGTTCCGAGTTATTCAGTCACTTAGCTTACAGTCTGCCAGCTTCATTCCGGGTAATGGCGATCCAACCTTTAGATCAGGAGCAACTCAAACAGTGGTTCAAGAATTGGTCTAAACTCCAACCGAAATCGATCGCCCAATCTTACTTTAACTTCCTCAAGCAGAGTGGCGTTTTTCGCCAATTACCGGAAGTTAAGGATTTGACGGTTCTCGTGCATCAACCCCTAACGCTTCTGATCTTGGGGATTTTGTATCGCTGCGGGCGACTGGATGAAAGGATCTTTCCCTTGCGGGGTTCTCAAATCAGGTTTGAAATTTACGATCGACTTTGCCGGTGGTTATTGGGAGAAACATGGGACGGCATCTCAGCTAGCGATAGCCTGTCGATTTCCGTTCGAGAAGGTTTGCCCAATAGCGGTCGCACTCCAGAAGCGATCGCATCTTTGCTGGAGGGTCGGTCTGTCCAACAAGTTCGCCAACAAATGCAAGTCGCGGCTCTGATTTTACTGCAAAGCGGTCGTAACTGCTGCACGGAAAGCGCCGTTTCTACCCGTTTGGCGAGCGAATTTTCGGAGGGTGCTGCTATTTCCGGCTTACCTGCTTTTTACTTTCGCAGATGCGATCGCAGCAAAGCAGGCCATGTGGTGAACAATTTTTCTGCCTCCCTTTCCCATTCCGCCAAACTTTCTTTTTTTCATGCCAAGTTGGGAGAATATTTTTGCGCCGAAGCTTTAGCCGAAAAGTTGAAATCTTTGGCTTGCAGAGTGGCGGATGCTTACGGGGAAGTTATCTTTGCGATCGACTCGCCTTCTCGCGTCGCTCAACAGATTTATAGTTTATTGGGTTACGGCATACTTTCGGCTGAAATTGAAGAAATGATCGTTGAGCGTCTGCGGCGAGAAGAAGCACGCGATCGCACATCGTTTTCTTTCGCTATTTTGTTAGAACGGCTCAACAGTTTCTGGACTGCTTACTGTCGAGGGCGATGGTTAGATGAAGGGTTGGCTCATACAGCACGCTCTGGGTTACAATCTTTGGGCAATCCCCTCAATGTTTTGCAAATTGATGCAGTTGTGGGACTCAATCTTTTTCAGTTGCTGTGTGCTTGTCACCGAGAAGCACAAATTCCTTTTTCTCCTTGTGGGGAAGCACAAGTTACAGAAGAATTCGATGCCGATCGATTGCTTACTTTAATCGGTCGCACGGCGGTTTTATCGCCAGATACTTTCTGGGCGCGATCGAGAGGCAGTTTGATGTACTTGAATTTATCTAAAACTTGTTTAAATGATGTTGTTTTGCCAGGGGCTAACTTCTGGAAAACAAATTTCTTTGGCGCTGAGTTAGCGGGTGTCAATTTTGCTGGCGCAAATCTTCAGGAAACTAACTTATCTTGGACAAATCTTACGGATGCTAATCTTTCCGGTACCAATCTTTCTGCCGCTAAGCTGGAAGGAGCTAATTTGACAGGTGCCAATCTCTTGGGCGCAAATCTCCAGTTAGCCAGTCTTACTAATGCTTGTTTGTTTGAGGCTCAGTTGGATGAAGCTGCTAAAGATTTGGCGGAAAAAAGTGGTGCCCTCTTTTCTTTACAACAGTATACAGCTTGTCAGCAAGCTCTCGCTTCTCTGGAAAGCAGCACCAGGCAAACACCAACGATTGCTAAAAACATCATAGTCAATCAAACTGATGATGCTGACTCGACTCTACTTCTGATTGAGCGTAGCGAAGGAGCAACTGACGACCCCAATCAAAGCGGTATGGATGGTAATGATGAAACTATGTTTTTGTAAAGGGGCTAGGGAAGAGGGAACAGGGGAGAGGGGAGAGGGTAAAGGAAAAGATTTATTCTTCCGCGCCCCTGCGCCCCCTAGAGCGCCAGTCCAGTAAAAGTGGTTGACAAAAATAACGAAATATCTGTTATGTAGGGGCGTTCGCGTAGCGTGCCGGAGGCATTAGCATTTGGGCGACAATCGATCGCCATCGGCAACAATTTTTCTATCCAAATGCAACGCCGTCGCCGAGGTTTCTATAGAAATACACACCTTATTTGTTTTGTCAACCTCTTTTACTGGACTGGCGCTCTAGCCCCTAATTGGGCTCTTCCGTACTTGAAGTGATAATAAAATGTAATGAATGCTTTGGAAAGCCTGTCATACAAGCGTTATAGCTTTCGTAGAGGTACAAAATCTAACTTATTAGTTTTAGACCCTTGAGTTTCCCTCTGCTCAAGCCAACCGGCAAATTGATTAGCAAAATTTATCACACTAAGTACGGGAGAGCGAAGGGTTTATGGCAGCGGATTGCATATAAATTGCTAGTGCCTAATGATTAATTTTTATGAAAAAATAATCATTAAGGATTAGCGATATGCTAATAACTATTGCTGGTTTGATTTTGCTTCCCCTATGCGATAACCGTAAAAATTAATGCTGTAATCGGTAATTTTCACTCCCGTTTGTTGCTCAATTTGCTTGAGCAACTCTTCAGGAAGTTCTACGTACACATCCAAGATTTGATTTGTATCCATACAATTGACGTGGCTGTGAGAATCGCTGATATTACCGTACAGACGACCGTCCGAGCGCTCAACACACTCTATAATTCCTTGTGCCGATAGGGCTTCCAAGTTTTGATAAACAGAAGTATGACCGATATTTTTACCCAGCAAATTGAGGCGGTTATAAATTTCGCGGGCAGATAGGTGTTCTTGCGCTTGCCAAAGCAATTCTAATATAAATCGACGCTGACGGCTCAAGCGCATTCCCATTGCTTGACATTTTTCTAGGGCATCTTCTAAAGAACGGATTGGCTTAGTAGCAATCTGAGTGGAACCTTGCTCCGATTCTCGCCGAATCACTTCATTTTCCATAGTTAAGTCTCTTGATTTCTATTGCTAAGTTTCTAATATGTTTAGATTTTAACTTCGGTACTATCTTCCGGGTTAGGGCATTCGGGATAGGTAGGAACTAGGTTTACTGCATCTGCTGGCATTTAGCGCGATCGCCAAACGTCACAGTAACATATTCCCAGCTACCGCCCCGGAGAAGTTTGCAGGCTTGGCAAATTTGGTGTTTGCAAGCTTTTCTCCATTAAAATAAACTCATTACCACTTTAGCTTAAATAAAAAGATTGTTCAATGACTATTGCGATCGCTGTCAACTCGGACTATCTCAACAACTTGGATCTCTCCCCTGCCGAAAGGGTTATTGAAAAATTACTGCAAGAAGGGGCGATCGCATCTAGCGAACAGCAGTTGCACTTTGAGATTGACTACACCCGCGAAGAAACAGATCCGCGAGAGCTCTCAGAAATTCCGGAAGTGCGGCTGTGGTTTGTCAGACTGGACGCTCGCTATCCCTGGTTGCCGTTTTTATTGGATTGGAAAGCAGGCGAACTAGCCCGCTACGCAGCGATGCTGGTGCCGCACCAGTTCAGCCGCAAAGATGGCATCCAGTACAATCCAGAAGCCTTAGAAATCTTCGTGATGGCAAAGTTATTTGTCTTAACGGATTGGATGAAAAATCGTGGAGTGGAAAGTCGATCGCGCTTAAAGTCAATGGCTCAGATGTTCGGCTACGAACTGGATGATGGCTTGTTCGACTTGTTGAATTAGCACAAAAAACTCAACAAATTCTTTGTAGAGTTTCCACACCCAAAGTTGATTTACCCAGATAGGCCCAGCGACCTTGGGCTAAATCACCCTGAATTTCGTAATCAAGACAGTACACATTGCCCTCTCCCCAGCCAACAACCAACCAATCACCCACACGCAAGCCAACACCCTGATATTCAACTCCCATTGACCACAAAATTTGATAAGTATCGCTCGACTTAGTAATATTCAGGGTGCCTTCATAATTGCCAAGTTTGGCAATACTTCCCCTGACTTGGTAAGAACCTTCCAATTGGTTGGGTGTGCCGCCGACAGCTTTTTCGGTGTCGATCGCACCGTTGTTGGCAGGGGTAATCCACCTGCAATCTAGAGTACCGTCGCCATTAATTTTATAAAGCGAAACGCCGTAGGTGTTATCCAAGCTAGAAGCCGCAAAAAGATGACCGGACTCAAAAAACGCCAACCCTGAGTAATCACCCAACGTAGTCAACCAGGATAGGGTGTAAATCTTACCCATAGGATGGATTTGCACTGTACCGGAATAAGGTCTTTCATCGGTGCTTCTAGCCGCTGTAATAGTCCAAGTACCTTGAGGCCCGATTTTGGCTTTGGGGTTGTTTAGCGTGATGTTCATCTTCTAGCTTTGACGATCGCTCTACTTCTAACTTACCCATCTGTTGCAAAATCCAATCAACCGCCCTTGCCAAGTCTGTCGCCACATAATCCGGTTTGGTGTGGTGCTGGTACTTGCCCCCCAAGACGCTTTCCCCAAATCCCGTTTGCACCAAAATCCCGCAGCAGCCAGCATTGTGAGCCATATCCACGTCGGTTGCTTTGTCGCCGACGACGAAACTCTGGCTTAAATCTAGGTCATGTTCCCAAGCAGCTGCCACCAGCATACCGGTATTCGGTTTGCGCCAGCTACTCCACCGGGTAAATTCTCGATTCGTTCCGCCTTCAGGCGGACTGAGATAGGGGCAGTAATAGAGGGCATCTAATTTTGCCCCAGCTTCAGTTGCTAACAGCTGGCAAAGGCGGCGGTGCAATGCTTCTACATGGTCGATCGGGTAATAGCCCCGTGCTGGGCCAGACTGGTTAGAAACCAGACAGCAAAATATTTGTCGATCGTTTAAGCGACGCACGGCTTCAGCCACACCCGGTATGAGATGCAGGTCTTCTACGTTGTGAATGTAACCTGCCTCGATATTGAGGACGCCATCTCGATCTAGAAATACGGCTGGTTTAGCAGATTTTAGATTTGGGATTTGGGATTTGGGATTCAAGATTTTCTCGGTGTTTGGTTTTGGACTTTAGACGATCGGGCGATCGCTAATCTCAATCTAAAATCTAAAATTGCTCAGCCAGCGCACAATTTGTCAACAAATGTTGAGGTTGGTGTAGATTTCACCCACCCCAAACTTTTTGTAGAACTTCTTTTGGCGAGATATCTGCCATTTTGCCTGTGGGGGATTTGATGCCGAGAACGCGATCGCTCTGGGGCAGCAATTTTTTCGGGTCTGTGGGGCCAAACAAGGCAATGGTATAAGTTTGAACTGCAACAGCCAAGTGCATCGGTGTACTATCGGTACAAAGTATCAAATTGGCACCGGCGATCGTTGCGGCCAATTTGCCGATATCCCCCGGTGCGGTTACCTTGAGATGAGAGGAAGATTGCAACAGCTGGCTGACAAACTGGATATCTTCCGATCCTTGAACTAGCACGATCGGCATATCCGGTTGACGTTGCTGGCATTCTTGAATAATCTGCTGCCAGTTTCTGACTGGGTAGATATTGTCAATACCCTTGTCTTGTGACATTTGGCTGGCACCTGGGTCGATGAGGATGTAACCGCTTTCGTTGATTCCCAAACGTTTTTGTTCGGCTTCTGCCCACTGAATGTCTTGTTTTGGTAAGTTGATCGTTAAGTCGGGACAAGGCGTGCTAATACCCAATCCTTGCAGCAGGTCGTGGTACATCCAAGCAGCGTACTGCTCGGTTTTGAGGGGAACGGAGTCGGTGAGAAAAGTTGTGCCGACGGCGCTGTAGCCAACTCGCTTGGGAATTCCCGTCATCCAAAGCAATAGACTTACTTGCCAACTTTTTTCCAAGCAAAGGGCTACATCGTACTCGCGATCGCGAATCGTACCCAGTATGTTGCCCCAATCTGCTAAACTGTTGCGATCTTTGAAGTCGTAGGGAATCGTTTCGCTAACTGACCTGCATACCCGGTACGCGCCCCTAGACCGAGGTTCCACAACCACGTCAATGTCGGCTTCCGGATAGTTACGCTTCAGGTCGTCCAGGGTCGGAAAAAACAGAATCTGGTCGCCAATCCCGCCAGGAACTAGGGCTACTACTCGCATAATCGTTACGTATAGGCTGATCCGCTCCTCATTTTAGTGGAAGATACTCTTAGTGCAAAATTAGCTAATAATTTACAAAGGTTTGTGGATTTATTAATTCCCGAAGCTGACATGAGGCGTCGTATGGAAAGCAAATGGTAGATGTGGAAAATTATCGGTTTTCGTCGATGGTGACGCTGACTTCCCCCAAACCTTCATCCCGGCTCAGATTCACTGCATAGCTCATCACCAATCCAGAAGGCTTGTTATCGTTTATACAAATGCGTTCGCCTACGGGCAGGCCGAAAATAGCGACATCGTAGCGCAGACCTCCCGATCGTATATGACAATATCTTTTGGGTAAAATTCAGGTCTTTTGGCGATGATTTTCCAGCCATTGCCTGAAGCCACCCCAGCCCTAAAGGGACGGGGGTTCAAAATGCGATGAAACCTCCACTTGGCTCTCCCAAATTGGTACAACATCCAAGTTCTTAGTGTTGGCATTTTGAACTTTCGCTGCGACTCGCTCTGACTCTGGGAATTTCCCAAAGGAAGAAGGAACTTGTCCTCCTAATCGCAAGTTAATTTTCGTGGTCGCCTGTCTCCAAGCCGCATACAAGAGCGGTTCCGCACTTAACCAAGCGTTTTGTGCTTGATTCGCTT